>NZ_JBHVYK010000057.1:0-1782 GCF_042880855.1 Streptomyces sp. NPDC058291 | reverse complement strand
GCCCGCTGCCCGCTGCCCGCTGCCCGCTGCCCGCTGCCCGCTGCCCGCTGCCCGCAGCCCGCAGCCCTCAGTCCGGGGCCCGGCGTCCGCAGCCCGGAGCCCGGCGTCCGCAGCCCGGAGCCCGGAGCCTTCAGTCCCCAGCCCCCAGCCCCCAGCCCCCAGCCCTCAGCCGGCGACGCGCAGCAGCAGCTTCCCCGTCGACGTCCGTCCGCCCATCAGCCGGTGCGCCTCGGCGGCGTCCGCCAGGGCGAACTCCGCGGTGACCGGCAGGCTCACGGTGCCGTCCGAGACCGTGCGGAAGGAGCGCTCGGCGAGGGCGCGCAGCGCGTCCGGAGCGGACTGCGCGAGCGTCAGGATGGAGAAGCCGCCGATCGACACGCCCTGCGCGTACAGCTCGGGCTGTCCGACGTGCCACGGCTCGGCCCCGCTCGCGTTGCCGAAGGACACCAGGCGCCCGAAGACGGCCAGCGCGTCGAGGCCGCGACGCAGGGTGTCACCGCCCACCGGATCGAGGACCAGGTCGACGCCCCTGCCGTCGGTGGCGCGGCGGACGTCCTCGGCGAAGGCCTCGCCGGTGAACACCTCGTCGTAGCCGTGCGCCAGCGCGTGCTCGGCCTTGGCCGCCGAGGACACCACCCCGTACACCGCGCCGGCGCCGGCCGCCCTGGCCAACTGACCGGCCACCGTGCCGACGCCGCCCGCCGCGCCCTGCACCAGCACGGTCTCCCCGGCCCGCAGCCGCCCGACCTCGTGGAGCAGGGCGTGCGCGGTCGGCACCACCGTGGGGAGCGCGGCCGCGGTGCGCAGGTCCAGGCCCTCGGGAAGCGGGAAGACGGTGACGGCGTCGGCGACGACCACCTCCGCGTAGGCTCCGCCGCCGACCAGCGCCGCGACCTCCTGCCCCGGCCGCAGCCCCTGGACGCCGTCGCCGACGGCCCGGATCCGGCCGGAGACCTCCAGGCCGGGCCGGAACGGGAGCGAGGGCACCCGGTAGCCCTCGGCGCGTGCCTTGAGGTCGGCGAAGTTCACGCCCGCGTAGGCGGCGTCGACGGTGACCTGGCCCGGCCCCGGCTCGGGTGTCGCGGCCTCGACGAGCCGCAGCACCTCCGGACCGCCGTACTCCTGGAACTCGACTGCGCGCATGACGGGATCACCGCACCCTTCGCTGAGTGTTCAACGGGAAGCGAACACAGGGACTGTAAGATATCCATCGAACACTCGGCAACCGGCCGGGGCGTTCCGCGCGTCGCACGGTTCACGGCCGACGGCGCGTCACGACGGGAGGGGCATGCCGAACGAGGTCACGGGCGGTTCTCACCGCGCGGCGCCGGTGCACACGGATCCCGAGGAGGTGTCCCTGCTCACGGCGCTGTCCGCGGTCTCCGACCCCGTGCGCATCCAACTCATCCGCGAGCTGGCGGGCTCCGCCGACTGGACCCGCAGCTGCGGCAGCTTCGACGTGCCCGTCGGCAAGGCGGCGCTCAGCCACCACTTCTCCGTGCTGCGCGGCGCCGGCCTGGTGGAACAGCGCGACGAGGGCCCGAGGCGGGTCAACCGCCTGCGCCGCGAGGAGTTCGAGGCGCGTTTCCCGGGGCTGCTCGCCCTGCTCCTGAAGGACGACGTCGTGGACGGCGCCCGGTGACGGCGCTCTGAGACGCCGTCGCGGCGCACGCCGCGCCGGCCCGGAGGGGACGACCTCGTACGGCACGGCCCCCGCACGTCACGGTCCCCCCCATTACCTTTTTGGTTGCCCCGCAATGGGGCGCCCGGCCTTCGGAGTTG
>NZ_JBHVYK010000056.1:0-54734 GCF_042880855.1 Streptomyces sp. NPDC058291 | reverse complement strand
GGCCGGGCGCGGCGGCGGCTGCAGGCGGCGTCCGCCGGCGCGGGCAGGGACCGTCCGCCCGGGCAGGGCACGGCGGCGGGAGCAAGGCACGGCGGCGGGGGCGGGGCGCGGCGTCGGGAGCAGGGGCCGTCCGCCTGCCCGGGCAGGGACCGTCCGCCCGGGCAGGGCACGGCGGCGGGGGCGGGGCGGGGCGGCCGGGGCGGCAGCCTGCGCTATCTGCCGACCGCCGCCGCCACCGCCACCACGACGAACAACAGCACTAGGGCGCCGGCCATGATCCGGTTCCGGGTCTTCGGGTCCACGCGTCGAGACTAACCGGCCCTTCCCAGCGCCCAGCGCCCGACCGGCTCGTAACGGGGCTGCTCGCCCGGAACCCCGGACCTCGGCAGGCGGCTGCGCACCAGCACCAGCTCCCCCACCGTCCAGGTGCGGCCTTCGAAGGACTCCAGCGCCTCGACGTACGGCCGCACGTCCACGGCCGCACGACTGCGGGCCAGCGTCAGGTGCGCCTGGTAGCGGCGGTGCCGCCCCATCTCGACGCCCGCCCTGCGCCCCGCGGCCTCCGCCCGGTCGGCCAGCAGCCGTAGCGCCGGCACGTCCCGCGCCGCACCGGCCCACAGCGCCCGTCCGTGCCCGAACTCGCCCCCGCCGCCCAGCGCCAGCTCGAAGGGCGCGCTGCGGTGCGCGGCGCGCTCCAGCCGCTCCGACAGCCCGGGGACGACGCCGTCGTCGACCTCGCCGTAGAAGGCGAGGGTGAAGTGCCAGCCGGGCCGGTCCGTCCAGCGCAGCGCGTCCGCACCCGGCAGCGCGCGCAATGGGGCCGCCCGCTCGGCGAGTTCGTCGGCGATGGCGTCCGGGGGCAGCACGGCGGCGAAGAGTCTCATGGGCCGATTTTCCCGGCCGGGGCAGCCGCATGCGCACCATGGATGACGTCATGCGGATCACGATCGGAGAAGGCGGGCCGGACGACGTCCCCGTGCTGCTCGGGATGCTGGACAGCAGCGCCGCGTGGCTCGTCTCACAGGGGCGGCCCGGCCAGTGGGGGACGAGGCCGCTGTCGGAGAGCCCGAAGAAGGTGGAGTCGGTCGTCCGGTGCATGGAGGAGGGCTGGGCGTTCGTCGCCGAGGCCGACGGCGTGCCGGCCGCCGCCCTCACCCTCACCGACGGGCCCGGCGCGTACCTGTCGCATCTCCCGCCCCCCGGCGAGCCCGAGCGGTACATCCACTGGCTCGCCTCCGACCGCCGCTTCAAGGGCCACGGCGTGGGCAGCGCCCTGCTGGCCCACGCGGCCGAGACGACCCGGCAGGCGGGCGTCTCCCTGATCCGGGCGGACTGCTACGCCGGCGACGACCGCCGACTGGTCGCCTACTACGAGGCCGACGGCTTCACCCCGACGCAGGCCTACACCGTCGGGGAGCACCGGTGGCCCGGCCAGGTGCTGGCCCGCAGGGTGCGGCCCCCCGCCGCGTGGCCCCCCGCCGCGTCCTGCGGGTGACGTCCCGCCGGGTCAGGCGACCGTGGCGAGCTCCCGGTCCTCCCGGGGGACGAACCGCACCCGCGGGTGACCGCGGTGCCAGCCGACCGACAGACGGAGGTTGCCCATGCGGGCCAGGACCAGGCCGACGGTGACGGCCGCGGCGGCCGAGACCACGCCGCCCGACGCCAGGCCCGCCCGGACGCCGTACGCGTCGGTGACCCAGCCGGCGATCGGCGCGCCGATCGGGGCGCCGCCCATGAACACCATCATGTAGAGCGCCATCACCCGGCCGCGCATGGCCGGATCGGTGCTCAGCTGGACGCTGCTGTTGGCGGTGACGTTGACCGTCATGCCGAACATCCCGATGGGGGCCATGAGGAGCGCGAACAGCCACAGCGAGGGGGCCATGGAGGCCACGATCTCCATCGCTCCGAAGGCCACCGCCCCCGCGACGAGCACCCGCAGCCGGGCCGTGCCGCGCCGGGCCGCGAGCAGGGCGCCCGCCAGGGAGCCCACCGCCATCAGCGTGTTGAAGAGGCTGTAGGAGCCCGCACCCGCGTGGAAGACGTCGTCGGCGAAGGCCGAGAGGTAGACGGGGAAGTTGAACCCGAAGGTGCTGACGAACCCGACCAGGACGATCGTCCAGATCAGGTCGGGGCGGCCGGCGACGTACTGGAGTCCCTCCCGCAGCTGCCCCCTGCCGCGCGGGGCGCGCTCGACGACGTGCAGCTCACGGGCGCGCATCAGCAGCAGACCGGCGAGGGGGGCGACGAAGGACAGGCCGTTGAAGAGGAACGCCCAGCCGGTTCCGACGCCGGTGATCATCACGCCGGCCACGGCGGGGCCGATCAGCCGGGCCGACTGGAAGTTCGCCGAGTTGAGGCTGACCGCGTTCTGGAGCTGGTCGGGGCCCACCATCTCGGAGACGAACGTCTGCCGCGCCGGGTTGTCCAGAACGGTCGCCAGTCCCACGGCGAACGCGGCGACGTAGACGTGCCAGACCTGGACGTGTCCGGAGAGGCTGAGGACGGCCAGCGCGATGCCGGTGAGGGCCATCGCCGACTGGGTGAACAGCAGCGTCCGGCGCTTGGGCAGACGGTCGACGAGGACGCCGCCGTAGAGGCCGAAGAGCAGCATCGGCAGGAACTGCAGGGCCGTCGTGACGCCGACGGCGGTGGCCGAGCCGGTGAGGCTGAGCACCAGCCAGTCCTGCGCGATGCGCTGCATCCAGGTGCCGATGTTCGAGACGACCTGGCCCAGGAAGAACAGGCGGTAGTTCCTGACCTTCAGCGAGCTGAACATGGACGACGACTTGCGCCGCTCGGACGTCCCGGACTGCTCGGCGGACCGGGCCGTCCGGGAAGACCTGGCCGGCTCGGAAGCTGTGGGTGACCCGGAAGCTGTGGGTGACCCGGAAGCTCTGGGTGACCTGGAAGCTGTGGGTGACTCGGGTGTCCTGCCGACGCCCTGGGCGGGCTTCCCGGCAAGGGTCTCGTGGGTGGTCGGTGCGGGGGCGGAGTCTGCTCCGGGTCCCGAACTCAAAAGGGTCGCCTCCTCATGGCTGCCTACAGGTGTGCGAGTTTCTCCAGCACGGGGGCGGCGGCGCGCAGTTTCGCCCACTCGTCCTCGTCGAGGCCGTCCACCAGCGTCGCCAGGAAGGCGTTCCGCTTGGCGCGGCTCTCCGCGAGCATGGCCTCGGCCTGCTCGGTCTTGGTGACGACCTTCTGGCGCCGGTCCTCCGGGTGCGGCTCCAGCCGGACCAGACCCTTGGCCTCCAGCAGCGCCACGATGCGGGTCATGGAGGGCGGCTGCACGTGCTCCTTGCGGGCGAGCTCGCCGGGTGTGGCGCTGCCGCAGAGGGAGAGGGTGCCGAGCACCGACATCTCGGTCGGGCTCAGCGACTCGTCGACCCGCTGGTGCTTGAGCCGACGGGACAGCCGCATGACGGCTGAGCGAAGGGAGTTCACGGCGGCAGCGTCGTCGCCATGGGTGAGGTCAGACATCTCTTTAGCATAAGTCATTACTCTGGCTAAACAAGCTGGGGCGCGCCGGGATCCCCGTGACACTGGACACGGAAACCCTGCCATCACTCGAACGGGTGAGTCGGCAGCGGAAAGTGACCGGACTGCGCTACACGCCCGCGACCCTCGTCTCATGGGGACCAGTGTGCTCAGCCTGCGGATAGACGGGGAGCTGCTCGAACGGCTCCGGCAGCATGCCGCCAAAAGAGGGATGAGCGTCCAGGACTATGTCGTCCAGACGCTCATCCGGGATGACTTCGACGAGCGGTTCCAGACCGCGGTCGACGAGACGGAGAAGTTCTACGGGCTCACCTGAGCCCGTACCGACGCTCCCGCGACTCGGGGGCCGGGCTCAGGCGAGGCCGGGGACTCCGGTGCGGCGGGGGCTCGGATGCGGTCGGGCTCAGGCGAGGTCGGGGCTCAGGTGAGGCCGAGGGCCGGCATCAGGTAGTAGAAGACGAACACGGCCGAGACCACGTACATCGGCGCCGGGACCTCGCGCCCGCGGCCGGCCGCGAGGCGCAGCAGGACGAAGGTGATGAAGCCCATCCCGATGCCGTTGGTGATCGAGTAGGTGAACGGCATCATCACCATGGTGATGAAGGCCGGGATGGCGATGGTGTGGTCGGCCCAGTCGATCTCCTTGACCGAGCCGGCCAGGATCAGGAAGCCGACCGCGAGCAGCGCCGGGGTGGCGGCCTGGGACGGGACCATCGTGGCCACCGGGGTCAGGAACAGCGCGACGGCGAAGAGCCCGCCGGTGACGAGGTTCGCGAAGCCCGTGCGGGCGCCCTCGCCGACGCCGGCCGTGGACTCCACGAACGCGGTGGTGGCGGAGGAGGAGCTGGCGCCGCCCGCGGCGACCGCGAGGCCGTCGACGAAGAGGACCTTGTTGATGCCGGGCATCTCGCCCTTGGCGTTGGTCAGCTTCGCCTCGTCGCTGACGCCCATGATCGTGCCCATCGCGTCGAAGAAGCACGACAGCAGCACCGTGAAGACGAACAGGACGCCGGTCAGCACGCCGACCTCGTGGAAGCCGCCGAACAGGCTGACCTGGCCGATGAGCCCGAAGTCGGGGGCCTCGACGGGGTTGCCGGGCCACTCGGGGGTGGTCAGACCCCAGGAGGGGACGGTGGCGACCGCGTTGATGATCAGCGCCAGGACGGTCATCGCCACGATGGAGATCAGGATCGCGCCGGGCACCCTGCGGGTGATCAGAGCCAGCGTGAGCAGCGCGCCGAGGATGAAGACGAGGACCGGCCAGCCGTTCAGGTGACCGTCGGCGCCCAGCTGGAGCGGGACGGTGGTGTGCGCGGCGTCCGGGATGCGGCTGACGAAGCCCGAGTCGACGAGCCCGATCAGCATGATGAACAGGCCGATGCCGATGCTGATCGCCTTGCGCAGACCGAAGGGGACCGCGTTCATGACGCGCTCGCGCAGACCGGTGGCGACCAGGAGCATCACCACGAGACCGGCGAGCACGACCATGCCCATGGCGTCCGGCCAGGACATCCGGGGCGCGAGCTGGAGCGCGACCACGGAGTTCACGCCGAGGCCGGCGGCCAGCGCGATGGGCACGTTGCCGATCACGCCCATGAGGAGCGTGGTGAAGGCCGCCGTCACACAGGTGGCGGTGACCAGCTGGCCGTTGTCCAGCTGGTGCCCGTACATGTCCTTCGCGCTGCCCAGGATGATCGGGTTCAGCACGATGATGTACGCCATCGCGAAGAAGGTGGCGAAGCCGCCACGGATCTCCCGGGACAGCGTGCTGCCCCGCTCGGAGATCTTGAAGTAGCGATCGAGGGCGCCGTGGGCGGACCTGGCTCCCGGCTCGTCAGGGGCGGGGATCTTGGCGGGGGCCGAGGTGGACATGTTTTGGCGGTTCCTACGAAGAGAAGTGGTCAACATCAAACCGTTTCAGTATGAACATATGACGTGGGGATCGGCCATCTCCGCGCGTAGACGTGACCACCTCGTAAGCTGTCCTCCATGGCGAAGTGGACACCCCAGCACGAGGCGCCGGAGCCCCTGGAGGGCCCCGTCGTCGCCACCATCATCGGCGGCACGATCCTCTGGTTCGTCCTCTTCCTCGTCCAGCTCCCCTTCTACGGCTGGTTCGACGACCGCGGCCGTGCCTGGTGGGTGTGGACCTGCCTCGCGGGAGCGGGCCTCGGGCTGATCGGCATCTGGTACGTCCGCAAGCGCGACGCGGCGATCAAACGGGCGTCCGCCGAGTAACCGCCCGCCCGCAGCCGCGTGCCCTCGGCCGCGTGCCCTCGGCTGTGCGCCCCTCGGCCGTGCGCCCTCGGTCGACCCCTACAAGCCACGGAGCACCGCCGTCCTCCGCAGGTCGGATCTTCGGGGTCGGATCTTCGGGGTCGGATCTTCGGGGTCGGATCTTCGGGGCTTCCGGGGGTGAAGCCCCGAAACCGCACGTACCGTCGATTCCATGGCCCATACCGACGCACCCGCCCTCGCGCCGACGGCGGCCGGCCTGACCGCCGCCGAGGTCGCGGACCGCGTCACGCGCGGCCAGGTCAACGACGTGCCCGCGCGCAGCAGCCGTTCCGCCGGCGAGATCGTCCGGGCGAACGTGTTCACCCGGTTCAACGCGATCATCGGCGTCCTGTGGCTGGTCATGCTCGCCGTCGCCCCCATCCAGGACAGCCTGTTCGGCTTCATCATCCTCGCCAACACCGGCATCGGCATCGTCCAGGAGTGGCGGGCCAAACAGACCCTGGACTCCCTCGCGGTCGTCGGCGAGGCCCGTCCCACCGTCCGCCGCGACGGCACGGCGGTCGAGGTCTCCACCGCCGAGCTCGTCCTGGACGACCTCATCGAGATCGGGCCGGGCGACAAGATCGCCGTGGACGGGGTCTGCGTCGAGGCCGACGGGCTGGAGATCGACGAGTCGCTGCTCACCGGCGAGGCGGACCCCGTCGTGAAACGGGCGGGCGACCAGGTCATGTCGGGCAGCTTCGTGGTGGCCGGCGGCGGCGCCTTCCGGGCCACGAAGGTCGGCCGCGAGGCCTACGCCGCCCAGCTCGCCGAGGAGGCCTCCCGCTTCACGCTCGTCCACTCCGAGCTGCGCTCCGGCATCTCGACGATCCTCAAGTACGTCACCTGGATGATGGTCCCGGCGGCGGTCGGCCTCGTCGTGACCCAGCTGTTCGTCCAGAACAACGACTTCCGCGACTCGGTCGCCCGGACCATCGGCGGCATCGTCCCGATGGTCCCCGAGGGGCTCGTCCTGCTCACCTCCGTCGCCTTCGCGATCGGCGTCGTCCGGCTCGGCCGAAAACAGTGCCTGGTGCAGGAACTCCCCGCCATCGAGGGCCTCGCCCGCGTCGACACCGTCTGCCTGGACAAGACCGGCACCCTCACCGAGGGCGGCATGGACGTCACCGGCCTGCGCACCCTCGACGGCGCCGACGAAGGGTACGTACGGCGGGTGCTCGGGGCGCTCGGGGAGTCCGACCCGAGGCCGAACGCCTCCCTCCAGGCCGTCATCGACGCCTTTCCGGACAGCGAGGGCTGGCGCTGCACCGAGTCCCTGCCGTTCTCCTCGGCCCGCAAGTACAGCGGCGCCGCCTTCAACGAGACCGACAGCGAGAGCGACGGCGGGGACAGCACCTGGCTGCTGGGGGCGCCCGACGTGCTGCTGGACGACGACGATCCCGCCCTCGCCGAGACGGAGCGGCTCAATGAGCGGGGCCTGCGCGTGCTGCTGCTGGCCCGCGCCGCGCGCGACCTGGGCGATCCCGAGCCCGCGCGCGGAGCCCGGCCCGTCGCGCTGGTGGTGCTCGAACAGCGGCTGCGGCCCGACGCGGCCGACACGCTGCGCTACTTCGCCGAGCAGAACGTCCAGGCCAAGGTGGTCTCCGGCGACAACGCGGTGTCGGTGGGGGCGGTCGCCGCGAAGCTCGGTCTGGACGGCGCCGCCGTGGACGCCCGACGGCTGCCGGCGGACCAGGACGGTATGGGGCGGGCGCTGGACGAGGGCACGGTGTTCGGCCGGGTCACCCCGCAGCAGAAGCGGGACATGGTCGGGGCGCTCCAGTCCCGCGGGCGCACGGTGGCGATGACCGGGGACGGCGTCAACGACGTGCTCGCCCTGAAGGACGCGGACATCGGCGTGGCGATGGGGTCGGGCTCGGCGGCCACCCGGGCGGTCGCGCAGATCGTGCTGCTGAACAACAGTTTCGCGACCCTGCCGTCGGTGGTGGCGGAGGGGCGGCGGGTGATCGGCAACATCACCCGGGTGGCTACCCTCTTCCTCGTCAAGACGGTCTACTCGGTGCTGCTGGCCCTGCTGGTGGTGTGCTGGCAGGTGGAGTACCCGTTCCTGCCGAGGCATCTGACGATGCTGTCCACGCTGACGATCGGCATCCCGGCCTTCTTCCTCGCCCTCGCCCCCAACACCGAGCGGGCTCGGCCGCACTTCGTGCGACGGGTGATGCGGTACTCGGTCCCGGGCGGCGTGATCGCGGGGGTCGCGACCTTCGTCACGTACCTGCTGGCCCGTCACTATTACACCGGCGAGGGCTCCTTGGAGGCCGAGACGAGCGCGGCCACGCTCACGCTATTCCTGGCGTCGATGTGGGTGCTGGCGATCATCGCCCGGCCCTACACCTGGTGGCGGGTGCTGCTGGTGGCCTCGATGGGCGCGGCGTTCCTGCTGGTGCTGGCGGTCCCGTCGCTGCAGCACTTCTTCGCGCTGAAACTGGTCGGGCTGGCGATGCCGTGGATCGCGGTGGGCGTCGCGGTGGTGGCGGCGGTCGCCCTGGAGTTCTCCTGGCGCTGGGTCGACCGCCGTTTCCCCGACTGACCGCCTGCGCAGGTGCGCTCCCCACTGACCGCCTGCGCAGGTGCGCTCCCCCGGAGGGGAGAGCGAGGTGGCCGGCCCGGAGCTCCGGACCGGCCGATTTCAGCTGTCCGACGTCACTTGACGTCGACGAAGTCACCCGCGGCGCTGACCGCCGGGGTGGTCGAGGTGCCCGCGAACACGAAGCGGTAGTAGCCGTCCACGGACGCCGTGACCGTGGCCTTCAGACCGCCGGTGGTGCTCGACTTGACGGTCTTCACGGTGGTGTAGGTGCTGCTGCCCTTCTTGCGGAACTGCAGCTTCACCGGCTGGGCCGAGTAACCGGCGTACTTGTCGGTGTCCCAGTTGGCGCGGGCCAGCTTGCCCGTGACGGTGATCGTCTTGCCCTTCTTCACCGGCTCGGGGGTGGCGTCGGCGGTGAGGGTGGACTTGCGCTGCAGCTTGATGCCGCCGAAGTTGCTTCCCGTGGTGAGCCCGTCGTCGTCGATGGCGGCCGCGCCGACCTTCCACGCGCCCGCCAGGGCGTTGGTCAGGTCGCCGTACATGTCGGTCGCCTTCGGACGGAACTGGACCGTGGCCGTGCACTTCAGGACCGTCCGGGAGGACGCCGTGCAGGTGCCGGGCTCGTCGCCGAGCCAGACGTCCTTGTCGGGCGTGGACTCGCTGAGAGTGGCGCCCCGGTAGAGGACGGGGAAGGTGATGAAGGAATTCGCGTTCAGACCGGCGGGCTTGGTGACGGTGTAGCTCGCCGCGACCGTGACCTTCGTGGTCGGGCCGACGACGATGTTCTTGCCGCCGTTGACCTTCACGTTGGAGAAGGTGACGGCGGGACCTGCCGGAGCGGCCTGCGCGGCCGGGACGGCGAGGGCGGAGAGGGCGACGGCGCCGGTGGCGGCGACGACGAGAGCGCGTATGCGCATGTGCGTTCCCCAGATGGAGAGGAGTGATCTCGGGGCCTGTTGACCCATCAGGTGAGATCAGTGACGGAGTCGGTGAGTTGTACGTAAGAAAGTAAAGAATGATCCGCGAGTGAAGGAGCCGCTGGCCCGCCCGCCTCGTCTCACTTGACGTCGACGAAGTCACCCGCGGCGCTGACCGCCGGGGTGGTCGAGGTGCCCGCGAACACGAAACGGTAGTAGCCGTCCACGGACGCCGTGACCGTGGCCTTCAGACCGCCGGTGGTGCTCGACTTGACGGTCTTCACGGTGGTGTAGGTGCTGCTGCCCTTCTTGCGGAACTGCAGCTTCACCGGCTGGGCCGAGTAACCGGCGTACTTGTCGGTGTCCCAGTTGGCGCGGGCCAGCTTGCCCGTGACGGTGATCGTCCTGCCCTTCTTCACCGGCTCCGGCGCGGCGTCGGCCGTCAGCCGGGAGAGACGCTGGAGCCTGACGGTGGCCAGGGCGTCGCCCTCGGCGTATCCGACCTTGGTCCAGTCGACGTCGTCGCTGGGGTCGACGTCGTTCCAGTCGACGACGTAGCCGGCCGCCTTCCAGCCGGTGGCGTCGGCGTTGGACAGCCTGTCGGCCGGGTGGACGTCGATGGTGCCCGCGCAGGAGGCGACCGTGGCGGAGGTGTCGGTGCAGGTCGGCCGGTAGTCGCCGACCAGGAGGGCGTCCGGGGCGGCGAACGAGGCGCCGCGGTAGACGGCCAGGTCCAGCTCGACGTCTTCCGCGCCGAGGTCGACGCCCGCGCCGTGTGTGACCTTGAACGTGACCGGCACGCTGACATGGCCGCCGGTGCCTGCCACGATCGGCCTGCCCTTGTTGACCTTGACGCTGCCGAACGTGACGTCCAGCGGGTACGGGGCGCCGCTGTCGGCGGGGCTCGCACCGGCGAAGGCGCTGAAGGCGCTCCGGCCGGAGGCGGCCGTGTGCGGGGCCTTCAGGGGGTCGGCGGGGTGGCGCGTGCCGTTGCCCGCGGCCTGCGCGGCCGGCACGGCGAGGGCGGAAAGGGCCATGGCGCCGGCGACGGCGGCCACGGTGGCGCGTACGGGCATGCATTCCCCCGTGGAGAAAGGGGCCCCGGCGGAGGGCGTTCCCTGCGGCTCGCCGACGCCCGAGGTCATGGTCGAGGAGCCTGCTGGCTCATGCGGTGAGATGCGCAACGGACCCGAATGGTTGTGCGGGACGCGAGAGCTGTCCGACGAAGGGGCCACCCCCGGACCACCGTCCCAGCCCGATCCCGCCCGTTCCAGGCCGCGGAGCAACCGCCGTACGGTGCAACCCGGTTGACGTCGCAACACGACGTCGGACCTTCAGGCCCCGGGAATTCGGAGCGGCGGTCGAAGACGGGACGGTCCGTGAAGAAGGCCGCCCCACCGGATGCTCACCGGTGGGGCGGACTTCTTGTCTGCTGGGCGCTCAGTCGAACCAGCGGTCCCGGGCCAGTTCCGCCGTCCTGGACGGGTCCTCCAGGAGGGCGGCGACCTCGAAGCGGCGGGGCCACTGGCGGGCCGCCCAGGCGAGGCCGGCCGCGACGCCCTCCAGGGTGGCCGCGTGCAGGACGCCGTCGCCGGTCAGGCGCCAGTCGATCTCCACGCCGTCGACGACGAGTTCCTCGTGCTCGACGTAGGCGGCGGGCGTGCGCGGGCCGAGCAGTGCGCGCACCGGATCCGGGACGTCGTGCTCGGCGCCCTCGGAGTCGACCTCGCCGGTCACGGACTCGCTCAGCCGCCGCACCTGGAACAGCTCGGCGAGTTCGGCCGCCCGGGAGGGGCGGACCGGGAGCAGCGGGACGCCCTGGGTGAAGGGGAGCAGGTCGGGAGAGTCGACCACCACCGCGTCCGCGGCGTCCACGACCTCGACCCGCCCGTCGACGACGGCCCGCAGCTCGTCCGGCAGGGTCACCTGCTCGGGGTCGAGCTCGGCCAGCGCGCCGTAGAGGCCGTGCAGTTGGGCGGCGCCGACGGAACGATCCGGGTCGGCGAGGCGGTCCAGCAACTCCGCCGCGCCGCCCGGCTCGTCGAGCAGGGCGGCCACGGAGGTCCGCACGCCGAGGGCGCGCAGCACCTGCTCGTCGTCGAAGCCGGTGGCGTCGGCCTCGTCGTACAGGCCGTGCAGCAGCGGGTCGCCGCCGGCCGCCCGCAGACCGGCCGGGCGGCGGCCGTCGAGGACCGGGTTCCCGCGCAGCCACCAGGCCGTGTAGGGCCGTACGACCTCGTGGGTGCCGTCGGGCAGGAGGACGCGGACCGGCTGGGTGAGGGCGTCGCGCAGCGGCGGCCGGGCGAGCATCGCGAGGGCCTGCGGCCAGCGGTCCTCGTCGACGAGGTCGAGGTCGCGGACGGCGACCAGCTCGGTGGCGACGGGAGGCACGGGACTGTCGGGGAAGCGGTCGAGGATGTCCTCGCACCACACGTCCACCGCGTCCAGCAGCCCCGCGTCGTCGGGCTCGGCGAAGTCGCCGTCGCGCGGCTCCAGTTCGTCCGGGTCGAGGACGACGTCCGTGGCCCGCACCAGCGCGAACTCGGCCAGCACGCCACAGGCGGCGAGCGGCTGTTCGCCCCACTTCTGCGCCAACTCGGATTCGACGCAGGCGAGTTCGCCCTCCCGGATGACGGAGGCGAAAGGGCTGCCCGGCAGCACCAGTTCACCGGCGGGGACGAGTTCGCCGTCCTCGTCCGGCAGCGCGAGGGCGCCCAGCCAGGGCTCCTCGCCGGGCTCGAGCCCCGCGGCGCGGACGAGCCCGAGCACGGTGTCGGCGAGCTCCTCGGCGTCCAGCGCGTCCTGGTCGTCCCAGGCTCCGCCGTCGTCGTCCAGGGAAGCCGCGACGGCGGCCCGCACCTGCGGGGTGGTCAGGACGGCGCGCGGGGTGGCGGGCAGGGCGCCCAGCTTCTCCAGCAGGGGATGCGCGGCATCCTGGTGAGCCACCTTGAGACCGAGCCGGCGCAGGACGTCCGGGTCGAGGCCGGCCGCGTCCGGCGTGGGCAGCAGCACCTGGCGGGGGCCGATGGTCGTCCGCCCTCCCCCGGCGCCGAAACCCTGCGGGGCGCCGCCGGCCAGCGGAACCGGCAGCCCGGTGAGCCGGTCCGGGTCGACCCCGGCCAGGCTGTCGTAGAGCCGGTACCACCACTGCGGGTCCTTCTCCAGACCGGCCAGCCGGTCGACGACGTCCGCGAGCGGGATCCGCGCGACGCCCAGCGTGCGCAGCTCGACGCGCCGCTCCAGCCCGGCGGGCAGCAGCGTGGGCAGCACCTCCGCGAGCACCCGCACGGTCTCGGCGCCGGCGCCCTCGACGACCTCGGCGTCACGGGGACGCAGGGCCTCGGGAAGCCCGACCGCGTCCTCGCCCTCGGCCCCGTCCTCCTCGTCCGGCACGGGCGCGACGGCGGGCGGCAGGAAGGCGGTGCGCGGCAGCAGCTCCAGAACGGCCCGGCGCAGCGCTCCGTCCAGCTCCCCCTTGCCCAGCGGCCCGGGCACCAGGTCGATGATCCCGGCGCCCACCGGCCGCCAGTCGGCGAGGAGTTCGGCGTACACGTCGGCCGCACGGCGCACCAGGTGGTCGGTCAGCGGGCCGGGGGCCGCGTGGCGGCGGGTGGTGTCGAGCGGGAAGGAGGCGATGAGCAGGGCCGGGACGCCGAGCGGCTCGTCGCTGGGGGTCGGGGCGTGCACCACGGGCGTGGTGCGGGGCCGCACGGGAGCGCCCTCGTCGTCGACGGGGACCGCCCAGGTGACCGACCAGTGGGGACGCAGCCGCTCCTCCACGGGACGGTCGGCGAGCAGCTCCGGGTCGAGGTCGCCGTGGGCGGCGGCGGTCCGCCAGCGGGTCGTGCCGTGCTCGGTGTCCGAGACGACGGTGAGCGGGCCGTCGACGGAACGCCGCAGGGTGCGGGCGGCGCCGTCGCCGATCTCGATGACGACCTCCTCCAGCCCCGGCAGGGCCAGCAGGAGCGCGTCGTCGACGGCGGTGAGGAGCCGCTCGGCCAGGTCGGCGGCGGCGGTGTCGCGCAGCGGAAGGATGACGGCCGTGTCGTACGGGTCCGGGGCGGTGCCCTGGGCGGCGAACGGGAGCCGCAGCAGCGGCACATGGCCGTCGCGCCGCCGGATCTCGTCCCCCAGGCCGGGGCTGTGCCGGGCGGTCTCGGAGGCGAGCGCGCGGGCCTCGGCGAGGTCCCAGCGGACGCCGCCGTGGCGTCCGACGACGGCCGGCTCGTCGGTGACGGCGAGGACGGCGGCGAACCCGACGCCGAACCGCCCGACGGCCACGGCCGACTGCTGCGCCTCGCGCTTGGCGGAGGCCCGCAGGGTGGCCAGGGACTCCACGCCGGCCGCGTCCAGCGGCGCGCCGGTGTTCGCGGCGACCAGGACGCCGTCCTTGAGGGTGAGCCGCAGCCGCCCCGGCGCCCCGGCCCGGGCGGCGGCGTCGGCGGCGTTCTGCGCGAGCTCGACGACGAGCCGGTCCCGGTACCCGCCGAGGACGAGGTCCTCCTCGGCGTTGGCGTCCTCCCGGAAGCGGGCCGGGCTGGTGGCCCAGGCGTCCAGGACCCCGCGGCGCAGGCGCGCCGTGCCGAAGGGGTCCGCGCCCTCGGGCGCCGGCCGCACGAACTTGCTCACGTTGGCTCTCCTCGTCGACGGGAGTCGACGGTACCGCGAGATGTCCGTCGCCCCCGCCGCCCCTGCCCTCCCCGCCCCCGGACACCAGCAGCAGCCGCAGGAGCCGGAGGGAGCGTGAGGGAGCCGCGAGGGACCTGAGGGTCGCGCCCCGGAGCCGCGACGCACCGGAGGGTCGCGGCCAGGCCCTAGGAGTGACCCAGCTCCGCCGTGTCCTCGTCGGAGACGACCGGCACCGAGCCCGAATCCGGCGCCGGACGCAGCGGGAACGGATCGACCCGGGTCTCGTCGACCACCGGCGGGGCCGGCCGCGGCGGCGTGGGCATGACCGCCGCCTCCGAGTGACCGCCGCAGCCGTAGGCCAGGGAGACCACGCGGCCGTCGGCCGGGGAGAACTCGTTGGCGCACACGCCGAAGGCCTGGCCCAGCGAACCGCCGATGCGGGTGAGGAAGCCGCAGCTCACACAGGAGGCTGGGGCCGCCTGCGCCATGGGCGTCTTGGCGCCGAAGCCCTCTTCCCAGCGGTCGGCGGCGGTGTGCAGGCCGTAGCGGGACAGCACCCGGGCCCGGCGCAGCCCCAGTTCCTCCGCGACGGCCGCGATCGTGCCCCGGCGCGGAGCCGCGGGCAGCGCCGCCGGCGGAGCCGCAGTGACCTCCGCGTCCTCCGCCTCCACCAGCTCGGCCATCTCCTCGGAGAGGGGCGAGTTCGGCGTCGGCTCGTCCGCGTCGAAATACCCCGGCTGCAGACGCGGATCATCCTCGCCGGTGTAACCGGGCTCCAGACGCAGATCCTCCGCGTCCGTGGGCAGGAGGTCCCCCGGACCCATGTCGCCGGGGCGCAGCCGCTCGCTCCACGGAACCCACTCCGGGGCCAGCACCGCGTCCGGGCCGGGCAGCATGACCACCTCGTCCAGGGTGACGATCTTGGCGCGGGACGCCCGCGCCACCGTCGCCGCCCAGCGCCAGCCCCGGTAGCCCGGTTCCTTGCACTCGAAGTAATGGGTGACCACCCGGTCACCCTCGGAGACGAGGCCTACGTGCTCGCCCACCACGCCGGGGGCGGCTGCCTCCTCGGCTGCGGAGCGTGCGAGGTCGACGGCCTCGGCGCACAGGCGGTCGGGGGTGCGGCTTCGCGTGGTCGCTGCGCTCACAGGTATCGCTTCTCTCCTACGCCGTCTCTCGGTGCGCCTGCCTGAAGGCGGCGGGTGCGGACGGAGCGGACCACTGGACCGCGTCGACGTCCGCGCCCGATCGCGCTCGGGCGCACCTGCTGTCATCCATTCTGCGGGATGGCCGGGAGGCGCGCGGCCGAGAACGATCGCCACGGCGCGCTACGCACGCTACCTGCTCCCGGACGCTCGGCCTACACCGACGGGACGTTTCCCTCCCCCCGAAAGCCTCCCGCCCCCGTCGCGACCCCGCCGGCGACGGCCCCGCCGGAGCGGCGGAACAGCCGTGGAACCGCCTCACCACGGGCCCGCGGGCCCGTGTCCACCGCGTCGGGGCCGCCGCACAATCGCGTCCCAACCGTTGCCGAACCGGCCCGGCCCGCCGACGATCACGCGGCCATACGCGCGGCAACCGCACTATGCACGGCGTTTCCGGGGCACTATGACGGGGTGGCAGCCGCAAGGACACCCCAGGGCGCCACCGGGATCGGTGCGACGAAGGGGAACAAGGGGAGGAGCCGGGTGAGCGGTTCGGGCCGGATGAGCGGGTCCGTCCGCGCGGTCGGCCGTGCCCTGCGCTCCCCGTTCACCGGCACCGCCCGCGGCATCAGGAAGGTCACGCACGCGCACGGCGCCGGCGAGTCCGGCCTCGGCAAGCTGATCGAACTGCACGGCGTGAACGGCGCCGGCGACGTCATGATCACCGTCGCGCTCGCCTCCACCGTCTTCTTCTCCGTGCCCACCGACGAGGCCCGCGGCCGCGTCGCGCTCTACCTCGCCATCACCATGGCGCCCTTCACCGTCCTCGCCCCCGTGATCGGCCCCCTGCTCGACCGGCTCCCGCACGGCCGGCGCGCCGCCATGGCCGGGGCGATGTTCGCCCGGGCCCTGCTCGCGCTGGTGCTGTCCGGGGCCGTCGCCACCGGCAGCCTCGAGCTGTACCCGGCGGCGCTGGGCGTGCTGGTCTCCTCCAAGGCCTACGGAGTCGTCAGAAGCGCCGTCGTGCCCCGGCTGCTGCCGCCCGGGTTCTCCCTGGTCAAGGCCAACTCACGGGTCACCCTCGGCGGACTGCTCGCCACCGGCGTCGCCGCGCCGGTCGGCGCCGGACTGCAGGCCCTCGGCCCGCGCTACCCCCTCTACGGCGCCTTTCTGATCTTCGTCGCCGGGACCTTCCTGTCCTTCTCCCTGCCCCGCAAGGTCGACTCGGCCAAAGGCGAGGACGTGGCCCTGCTCGCCGCCGACGAACAGCACCTGCACGGCCCCCACCGCCATCCCGTCAAGCGCCCCGGCCTGCGCACGGTCGGCATCGCCGTCACCCATGCCCTCGGCGCCAACGCGGCCCTGCGCTGGCTCTCCGGCTTCCTGACCTTCTTCCTCGCGTTCCTGCTGCGCGAGCACCCGCTCACCGGCCAGAGCGCGGCCGTGTCGCTGGGCATGGTCGCCGTCTCCGCGGGCGTCGGCAACGCCCTCGGGACGGCGGTCGGGGCCTGGCTGCGCTCCAAGGCCCCCGAACTGATCATCGTGACGGTCGTCGCCGTCGTGCTCGGCGCGGTGCTCGTCGCCGCCGTCTTCTTCGGCGCGTTCCTCGTGGCCTGTCTGGCCGCCGTCGCCGGCTTCTCCCAGGCCCTCGCCAAGCTGTCCCTGGACGCGCTCATCCAGCGGGACGTGCCGGAACTCGTGCGCACCTCCGCGTTCGCCCGCTCGGAGACGCTCCTGCAGGTGTGCTGGGTGTTCGGCGGCGCCGTCGGCATCGTCATGCCGCTCAACGGCGCGCTGGGCCTGTCGGTGGCCGCCGTGGTCGTCGCGCTGGGCTGGCTGACCACCGTCCGCGGACTGCTCTCCTCCGTACGGCACGGCAGCGGCGCGAAGCCCCGCGTGGCCTAACACACAGCCGCGCCGCCCCCCGCGTAAAGAGACCACCCGACGTGCCCGATAGCCTTCCGCCATGACCACGATGCCCCGCGGCGGAGCCGCTGATGTCCTCGGCGCTGTGCGACGCCGCCGCGCCGTCGCCGCCGCCGGCGCCGTTTGTGCCGGACTGCTCGTCCTGTCCGCCTGCGACAAGCCGACCCCCCTGTCCACGATCACCGTCGGTCGCGACTCGGTCAGCTCCCAGGCCACCTGCGGTGGCGAGGGCAAGACCCTGCGGGCCGCCGAGCTGACCAAGTGCCTCGGGGACAAGGACATCAAGTCCATCAGCGTCGACCCGGACGAGACCGTCCGCTTCGGCGTCGACCCTGACGTGGCCGACAAGCGCTGGACCATCCTGATGAACGGTCAGCCGCTCACCGAGGACAGCGACAAGACCTACCGGACGATCCCGGGCAGCGTGTTCTTCAACGCGCAGTACGGCGCCCAGGGCAACTCCACCCTCGTCACCATCAAGGCCGGCGACGGCAAGAAGCAGAGCCAGGCGGCGACCGGCCTGTGGTCCTTCAAGCTCAAGAAGGACGACTGACCACGTCCCGCACACGCCTCCTCGTGGCCACCGCGGTCCCCGCCGAGCGGGACGCGGTGGCACGGGCGTTCCCCGGGCCCGGCCGCGAGACGCACCTGCCCGGCGTGGTCCTGCACCGGCTGCACGGCCCCGGCGGGACCTGCGACCTGCTCGCCGCCGGGGTGGGCCCCGCGCTCGCCGCCGCGTCCGTCTCCGCCGCCCTGACCGCCGCACGGTACGAGGACGCCCCCTACGACCTGGTCCTCTCGGCCGGCATCGCGGGCGGCTTCCCGCCCGGGGCGCCCGTCGGCTCCCTCGTCGTCGCCGACCGCATCACCGCCGCCGACCTGGGCGCGGAGACCGCCGACGGCTTCCTGCCGGTCACCGAACTGGGCTTCGGCCAGGTCACCCATGTCCCGCCCGCGTCCCTCGTGCGGGCGGCCGCGGCCGCCACCGGGGCCGCCGTCGGCACCGTCCTGACGGTCTCCACGGTCACCGGCACCGCCCCCCGGGCCGCCGCCCTGCGCGCCCGTCACCCCCGCGCCCTGGCCGAGGCCATGGAGGGCTTCGGGGTGGCCGAAGCGGCCGCCGCGCACGGCACGGCCGTGCTGGAGATCCGCGCGGTCTCCAACCCCGTCGGCCCGCGCGACCGCGCCGCCTGGCGCATCGGCGAGGCGCTCGGCGCGCTCACCGAGGCCTTCGGGAAGCTCGCACCCGTCCTGGAGAGTTGGAACCCACATGACCACGAGTGAGCCGGCCCTGCGGATCGCGTACTCCCCCTGCCCCAACGACACCTTCGTCTTCGACGCCCTCGCCCACGGCCGGGTGCCGGGCGCGCCCGCGCTCGACGTGACGTTCGCGGACATCGACCTCACCAACGGCATGGCCGAGCGCGGCGAGCTCGACGTGCTGAAGGTGTCGTACGCCGTGCTGCCCTACGTCCTCGACGCCTACACGCTGCTGCCCTGCGGGGGCGCGCTGGGCCGGGGCTGCGGACCGCTGGTCCTCACCGGCGAGCCGGGCGCCGACCTCACCGGCCGCACGGTCGCCGTGCCGAGCGAGCGCTCCACGGCCTATCTGCTGTTCCGCCTGTGGGCGGCGGACACGGTCCCCGGAGGCGTCGGCGAGATCGTCGTCATGCCCTTCCACGAGATCATGCCGGCGGTGCGGGACGGCAAGGTCGACGCCGGACTGGTCATCCACGAGGCCCGCTTCACCTACCGGAACTACGGACTGCACAAACTCGCCGACATGGGCGAACACTGGGAGTCCACGACCGGCCTGCCGATCCCGCTCGGCGCGATCATCGCCAAGCGCTCGCTGGGGACGGCCGCGCTGACCCGCCTGGCCGACGCGATCCGCGCCTCCATGCGGGCCGCCTGGGACGACCCCGAGGTCTCCCGCCCCTACGTGATGGAACACGCCCAGGAGATGGACCCGTCCGTCGCCGACCAGCACATCGGCCTGTACGTCAACGAGTTCACCGCGGACCTGGGCGAGGACGGCCGGGCGGCGGTCCGCGGTCTGCTCACCCGGGCCGCGGCCGAGGGACTGCTGCCGCCCCTCGGCCCCGGTGCGCTCGACTTCCCCTGACCGGCCGCGTGACCGGTCGCCGACGCCCGGCTCGGGCGTCCAGCTCAGACGTCCAGCTGGTCGGCGACCGCGCGCAGCAGCCCGGCGATCTTCTTGCCGGAGGTCTTCTCCGGGTAACGGCCCTTCTCCAGCATCGGGGTGATGTTCTCGAGGAGGGTGGTCAGGTCCTGGACGATGGAGGCCAGTTCGTCGGGCTTCCTGCGCTGCGCCGCGGCGACCGACGGGGTCGGGTCGAGAAGGACGACGGAGAGCGCCTGGTCGCCGCGCTGCCCGGCGACGACGCCGAACTCCACTCGCTGGCCCGGCTTCAGTGCCTCGACTCCGGCGGGCAGGACCGAGGAATGCACGAAGACGTCACCGCCGTCGTCGCGGGAGAGAAAGCCGAAGCCCTTCTCACTGTTGAACCACTTGACCTTGCCAGTCGGCAAAGCACACGCTCCCTCGATAGCTGCCGGACTGACACCGGACACCCTGGAACTGCCGTTGAGACAGCCTACCGGGGCTCTCCCCAGCGACACACAGGCTTAATCACGCCTGGAAACACGGCTGAGCCTCCGCCGGTGTCGGCAGAGGCTCACAGTGGCGCAGGAAGTGTGAGGGGCTACCGGATGCGCGTTCTACGATCATGTCTCGCTCAAGCTCGCCGAAGGCAACCGTCATGGTGGAAAAGAACTTCCCTTACCCCTTCGGGGAGTGACTACCGGCGAGAGTCCCAGTGAGGATGGCGAGAGTCCCAGTGAGGACGCGGAGCGCGATTCCACGGGAGCGCAGATCCTCAGAAATCCTCAGTACGTCCTTGGTTGAACGGCCGAGCCGGTCAAGCTTCCCCACGCAGGGGGCGTCTCCCCGGCGTCCCCCGGTTGTTCCTCAGGGCTGGGAACTACCCTGGTCGGGTGCGTGAGAAAACCCCAACGAATTCCGCCGCCGCCGGTGACCGACTGATCCGGGCCGGGGCCGTCGTCTTCTTCGTCGGCGCCGTGGCCACACTCGTCACGGTCGCCCCACTGCTGCTCGGCACCCGCCCCTTCCCGACGTACATGTTCGGACTGAGCATGCTGATGGGCGTCGGCTTCCTGGTCGCGGGCGCGGGGGTGCTGCGGTCGGTGGCCGCGGGCCGGCGTCAGGCGCGGGCCGGGGGCCGGCCCTCGTAGGCCGCGAACCACTCCCCGAACCGCGTCAGATCGTCGAGGACGACGTCCGCGCCGGCCTCGGTCAGCTCCGCGGCGCTGCACGGGCCGGTGGCCACGGCCACCGAGAACGCCCCGGCGGCCCGGGCGCCGCGCACGTCCCCGACGTGGTCGCCGACGTAGACGGACGCGCCGTGCTCGCGCAGGGCCTGCGCCTTCTGCGCCGCCCACAGGTCGCCGATCACCGCGGCGGGCCGCAGCCCCAGGTGTTCGATGTGCAGCCTCGCGTTCGGCTCCCACTTCGCGGTGACGACGATCGCCCGCCCGCCGGCCGCCCGGACCGCCTCGACGGCGTCGTGGGCGCCGGGCATCGCGAGGGTGCCGGCGACGGCGAACTGCGGGTAGATCTCGCGGTAGAGGGCCGCCATGGCCGCTATCTCCCGCGGCGGGAACCAGTTCGCCATCTCCTCCGTCAGCGGCGGGCCCAGCCGTGTCACCACCAGGTCGGCGTCGACGTACGTCCCGGTCCGCGCGGACAGCTCCTGCCAGCAGGCGCGGATGCCGGGCCGGGAGTCGATGAGGGTCATGTCGAGGTCGAAGCCGACGGTGAGGGCGGAAGTGGCGGTCATGGGGGCCATTGTCGCCGGTCGGGGCGTCCGTCCGGCGGCGCCGTCACCTCTGCCGCTGCGACCGCCAGGCCAGGAACAGCGCCGAGGCCACGGCCGCGCCCCGGATGACCCACGGCCAGGTCGCGGCGACCGCCTCACTCATGTGGCCCTCGGCGATGGGCTCGCCCCAGCGGCCCGCGGAGCGTCCCCACAGCCAGACGAGCCCGGCGGTGAGCGCGAGCCCGGGCAGCCACACGACCGCGAGTTTCGTCTCACGGTCGGTCAGGCGGCGCGAGGCGTAGGCGATCAGCCAGCCCAGGAGCAGGCCGAACCAGTTGCCGAGCACGGCGCCGACGACCAGGCAGCCGGCGGCGACCAGCAGGAGGGGATTGCTCCAGCGCCGGGCCGGTGCGCCGGGCGCCCGGAGGAAGAGGAGCCGGCGGCGGCGCGGGCGGGCGGCGCCCTCGTCGGCCGTGCCGTCGCCGTCGGCGGCCGTCCCGGCCGCCTTCTTCTCCGCCGCCTTCTGCTCGGCGGCCTCCTTCTCCGGGTCGTCGCGCGGCGGGGGCTTGAGCAGGTCCGGGATCTCGATGCCGCCGACGAACCCGTGCACATCCTCGCCGGGGCCGAACGGGGTCGGCTCGTGCAGCCACCAGTCGGGGGCCGCCCGGCTGTCGCCCAGTTCGTGGGCGGGGGCGCGGTGCGGCGGCGACGGCGCGTCGGAGGGGGCGGCGGGGGGCGGCGCGCCGGTGCGGGGGCGCGGCACGACGCGCCGGACGCCCTTCGGCGGCCGCGGGGTCTCCTCCCGGTCGCGCTGGACGGGCACGGCGGGCGTCGGCGGCCGGGGCTCGGCGGGGCCGGTACCGGCCGCGGCGGCGACGATGTCGTCGGGGCTGCCGAGGCGGTCGATGATGCGGCGGACGGCGGCGGGAGAGTCGACGGCGGCCTTGGCCCGGCGCCGGTCGATCTCGTCCCGCAGCTCGGAGACGAGCCGCATCCGGGTGGCCGACGACAACTGCCGCTGCTGCGCGACGTCGCCGACGCGGCTCAGATACTCGTAGACGACTTGGTCGCTCTCGATCCCCACGGGAAGAAGCTACCGCTTCCGCCCGCGCGCGCCGGGTACTCGTCGCGCGCGGACCGATGCGCATCCTGCGGCCGCCCTGGCCCGTCCTGGCCCGGCAGGGGCGGTCGGCGGGGCTGTGGGGGCCCCGGGGGCGCGGTCCGGGGGGACGTCTACCGCTACCGTGGGCAAGATGAGCACCGCGGACCAACAGGCCCCCCGGTCCCTGGCGGAAGCGCTCCGCGCCCGGGACGACGCTTCCCTGGCCGCGCTGCTGCGCGCCCGCCCCGACCTGATCACGCCGGTCCCCACGGACCTCACCCAGCTCGCCACCCGGGCCGGCACGCGTGCCTCCGTGGTGCGCGCGCTGGAGCGGCTCGACCGGTTCGCCCTGCAGACGGCGGAGTCGCTGGCCGTGGCCGGCGATCCGGCGACCTGGGAGGAACTGCTCGCTCTGATGGCGGGCGACGCGCGTGATCCCGCCGTGGTCGCCGCGCTCCCCGGTGCGTTGGCCGCTCTGCGCGAACAGGCGCTGGTGTGGGGCGCGGACGACCGGCTGCGGCTGGTGCGGACCGCGCGCGAGCTGCTCGCGCCGTCCGCGCAGCATCCGTCGCCGACGGGGCTCGGGCCGAGCGTGCGGGAGGCGACGGCGGGCATGTCGCCGGGCCGGATCCAGGAGTTCGTGGCGAACGCCGGGCTGCCGTCCACGCACGACTCGGTGTCCGCCGTCTCGGCGCTCACCGCTCTGTTCTCGCGTCGTCGGAAGATGGCCGCGCTGCTGGCCAAGGCGCCCGCCGGTGCCGTCGACGTGCTGGAGCGGCTGGTGTGGGGGCCGCCGTACGGGCAGGTGACGGCCGAACCGGCGGCGCATCTGCGGTGGCTGCTCGACCGGGGGCTGCTGCTGCCGACGGCGCCGGGGACGGTCGTCCTGCCGCGCGAGGTGGCTCTGCATCTGCGGGCGGGGCGCGCGCACCGGGTCACGGAGCCGACGCCGCCCGCCGTGCAGCCGCTCGTGACGCATCGTCCCGAGGTGGTGGACGCGACGGCGGCCGGGCAGGCGTACACGGCGCTGACGACGGTCGAGGAGCTGCTGAAGGAGTGGGACGAGGGCGGTCCGGCGGTGCTGCGGGCCGGTGGGCTGAGCCTGCGCGATCTCAAGCGGACGGCGGTCGCGCTGGACGTGTCCGAGCCGGTGGCCGCGTTCTGGGTGGAGCTGGCGTACGCGGCGGGTCTGCTGGCGTCGGACGGTGAGGCGGACGAGCGGTACGCGGCGACCCCTGAGTACGACGCGTGGCTGGAGCGGCCGCCGGCCGAGCGGTGGGCGCGGCTGGCCGAGGCGTGGCTGACGGCGACCCGGACGTCGGGGGTGGTCGGCGGCCGGGATCTGAAGGAGCGGGCGTTGTCGGCGCTGGGGCCGGGTCTGGACCGGTCGGTGGCGCCGGAGGTGCGGCGCCGGGTGCTGGCGCTGCTGGCCGGGTTGCCGGAGGGGGCCGTGCCTGACGTGGAGGCGGTGCTGGCCCGGTTGCGCTGGGAGCGTCCGTTGCGCGGGGCGCAGGGCGCGGCCGGCTCGCAGGGCTCGCAGGGCTCCCAGGCGGCTCAGGGCGCTCACGGTGCACAGGGTGCGCACGCCGTTCAGGGCTCGTACGGCTCCTACGGCTCGCCCGGTTTCCCCGCGGACGAGGATCTGCGTTCGCGGCTCGCCCGCTGGACGCTGACCGAGGCCGAGCTGCTGGGCGTGACCGGCCGGGGCGCGTTGTCGGCGCACGGCCGGGCGCTGCTGGGGGCGGGCGCGGCGGTGAAGACGACGGCGGTCGCGAGACCGTCGGCGGCCGACCCGGCGCCGGCCGGTCCGGGCGACAAGCTGCCGGCCCACCACCGTGGCGCCGTCCCCGCCGTCGGGACGCCTCTGTCGCCCCCGGAGCAGGCCGTGGCCGCCGCGGCCGCCGCCCGGCTGCTGGCCCCGCTGCTGCCCGAGCCGCTGGACCACGTGCTGCTCCAGGCGGATCTGACGGCGGTGGCCCCGGGGCCGTTGCGGCGTCCGCTGGCCGAGGTGCTGGGCGTGCTGGCGGACGTCGAGTCCAAGGGCGGCGCCACGGTCTACCGTTTCACGCCGGGCTCGGTGCGCCGGGCGCTGGACGCCGGCCGCAGCGCTTCCGACCTGCACGCCTTTCTCGCCGAGCACTCCCGTACGCCGGTGCCGCAGCCGCTGACGTACCTGATCGACGACGTGGCGCGGCGCCACGGCCATCTGCGGGTGGGCGCGGCTTCGGCGTATGTGCGCTGCGACGACGAGTCGGTCCTGAACGAGATCCTCGCCGACAAGCGGGCCGGCGCCCTGCGGCTGCGCCGGCTGGCGCCCACGGTGCTCGCGGCCCAGGCCGATCCGGCGGCCCTGCTGGACGGGCTGCGGGCGATGGGTTTCGCGCCCGCGGCGGAGTCCGCCGAGGGCGATGTCCTGATCACCCGTGCGCACGCCCACCGCACCCCGCCCCGGACGGCTCCCGAGCCGGTGCCGGACGGTCCGCCGGTGCCCGACGGCACCCTTCTCGCGGCGGCGATCCGCGCGATCCGGGCCGGCGACCTGGCCGCCACGGCCCCGCGCAAGCCGGCCGAGGACGCGGCCCCGCTCGGCCCCGGTCAACTGCCCCGCACCAGTTCCGCCGAGACGCTGGCCACCATGCAGGCGGCCGTCCTGACCGGGGAGGCGCTGTGGATCGGTTACGTCAACGCCGAGGGGGCGGCGAGCCAGCGGGTCATCGCGCCGGTGCGGGTGGAGGGCGGCTTCGTGACGGCGTACGACCACACGGCGGACGAGGTGCGCACGTACCCGCTGCACCGGATCACGGGGGTGGCGGAGCTGGCCGACGACTGACGGCGGCCGGCGTGCTCAGCACTCCCCACCGAGGCGTCCGCGGGGAGGCCGAAGTGGGCTGGCCGACGACTGACGGCGGCCGGCGTGCTCAGCACTCCCCCACGGAGGCGTCCGCGGGGAGGCCGAAGTGGGCGCGGGCCTCGGTCTCCAGTTCGGCGGGGGACATCGGGTCCTGGAGGGATGACCGGGTGAGGACACCGAAGTGGGACTCGGTCCAGCGCGCGTACTCCGCGCCGTCCGGCGGCTCCTCCCGGCCGACGACGCGGTAGCCGCCGTCGGCCGTGTGGTCCCGTTCCAGCCGCACCACCTGCGGGTACTGGCCGGCGGCGCACTCGACGAGGCTGTCGTCGCGCACGCCGTACTCGACGCACAGCGCCTTGACGCCGGCCCGCACCGCGCCCGCGTGTTCCTCCAGTTCGAGCGCCTCCGCGCGGCAGAACCAGCGCGGGTCGCGGGCGGGCGCGGCGCCGGCGGGGCCGTCGCCCCGCGCCTCCGCCGCGATCCGGGCCTCGATGACGGGCCGCACCTCGGCCCACAGTCCCTGGTCGACGTGGGCCGGCCACAGCACCCAGGTGCCCGTGACCGCCAGCACCGCCGCTGCTCCGACGCCGACCGCGCCTCTGCGGAACGACAGGACCGACATACCGTGAACTCCTCGCCGCGTCGCGTGCCTCGCGCTGCTCGTGCGGTGAGACACCCGGAGGGCGTGCAGGGTTGCCCGGCGGGGAGGGGGCCCGTGGCGGTCCCGGGCAGGCCGCGGCCCGTCGCTCAGCCGCGTCGTACGGCACACTGGAGGTTTGGCCGTGCGGAAGGGATGGCGTACGTGAACGGACCGCTGATCGTGCAGTCGGACAAGACTCTGCTCCTGGAGGTCGACCACGAGCAGGCGGACGCCTGCCGTCGGGCCATCGCGCCGTTCGCGGAGCTGGAGCGTGCGCCGGAGCACATCCACACCTACCGGCTGACGCCGCTGGGCCTGTGGAACGCGCGGGCGGCCGGGCACGACGCCGAGCAGGTGGTGGACGCGCTGGTGCAGTACAGCCGCTACCCGGTGCCGCACGCGCTGCTGGTGGACATCGCCGAGACGATGGACCGTTACGGCCGGCTGACGCTGAGCAAGCATCCGGCGCACGGGCTGGTGCTGACCACCACGGACCGTCCGGTGCTGGAGGAGATCCTGCGCTCCAAGCGGGTCGCTCCGCTGGTCGGGGCCCGGATCGACCCGGACACGGTCGTGGTGCATCCGTCCGAGCGCGGCCAGATCAAGCAGACGCTGCTGAAGCTGGGCTGGCCGGCCGAGGACCTCGCGGGGTACGTCGACGGCGAGGCGCACGAGATCGAGCTGGACGAGAACGGCTGGGCGCTGCGGCCGTACCAGAAGCAGGCGGTGGAGAACTTCTGGCACGGCGGGAGCGGGGTCGTGGTCCTGCCGTGCGGGGCCGGGAAGACGCTGGTGGGCGCGGGCGCCATGGCGCAGGCGAAGTCGACGACGCTGATCCTCGTGACGAACACGGTGTCCGCCCGGCAGTGGAAGCACGAGCTGGTCAAGCGGACGTCGCTGACCGAGGAGGAGATCGGCGAGTACAGCGGGACGCGCAAGGAGATCCGGCCCGTCACGATCGCGACGTACCAGGTGCTGACGACCCGCCGCAAGGGCGTCTATCCGCACCTGGAGCTGTTCGACTCCCGGGACTGGGGTCTGATCCTGTACGACGAGGTGCATCTGCTGCCGGCGCCGGTCTTCAAGTTCACGGCGGACCTGCAGGCGCGCCGGCGGCTGGGTCTGACGGCGACCCTGGTCCGTGAGGACGGGCGGGAGTCCGACGTGTTCTCGCTGATCGGGCCGAAGCGGTTCGACGCTCCGTGGAAGGAGATCGAGGCGCAGGGTTACATCGCTCCCGCGGACTGCGTGGAGGTCCGGGTGAACCTGACCGATTCCGAGCGGCTGGCGTACGCGACCGCCGAGGCGGAGGAGAAGTACCGCTTCTGCGCGACGACGGCGACGAAGCGGAAGGTGACGGAGGCGATCGTCCGGCGCTTCAGCGGGCAGCAGATCCTGGTCATCGGTCAGTACATCGATCAGCTCGACGAGCTGGGCGAGCACCTGAACGCTCCCGTGATCAAGGGCGAGACGTCCAACGCGCAGCGCGAGAAGCTCTTCGACGCGTTCCGGGAGGGCGAGATCAGCGTGCTGGTGGTGTCGAAGGTCGCGAACTTCTCGATCGACCTGCCGGAGGCGACGGTCGCCATCCAGGTGTCCGGCACGTTCGGCTCCCGCCAGGAGGAGGCGCAGCGCCTGGGGCGGGTCCTGCGTCCCAAGGCGGACGGCCACCAGGCCCACTTCTACTCGGTGGTGGCGCGCGACACCCTCGACCAGGACTTCGCGGCGCACCGCCAGCGGTTCCTGGCGGAACAGGGTTACGCCTACCGGATCATGGACGCGGACGAGTTGCTGGCGGAGGGCTGAGAGGCCGGAGCGCCGGGGCGGGCTCGGCGGCTCACCGGCGGCGGATGCCGGTCTCCTCGCCGTACTCGCCGAGGATGACCACGTCGAAGGCGGCCATCGCGAAGACCTTGATCGCGCGCAGGGCGTCGCCGAGACGGTGGCGGTGCCCGTCGGACAGGGGGGTCGCGCCGGACGGGCGACCGGGGGCTGGGGTGAAGGTCGCTGCACTCATGTCTCCATGATGGGATCCGGGGCATAAAGCCCGCATCGGTCCCAGGTCCCCCTTCGGCGTACTCCTCGGGTACACCCCTGGCCGGGGGTGTCCCCTACGGGATGGAGCCCTCCCGTAGGGGTGGGAGGCGTTCCGTCGGGGTCCGCCGGGTTTCGCGCAGGAGCCGGCGGCGACAAATGCGTTGGCACACGCCTTTGGCGTTCCCCTACAATCTCCGCTCTTGCCCGCCTCCCTCGTCGGAGCGCCGCCGTCCGGACGGAAACCGGAGGGCCCTCACCGCAGACCCCCTCAGCCGGTCCGGAGGCACCCCTTGTCCACGCCGTCCCAGCCCGTCGACGACGATCCGCTCGCCCGCGAACGCTTGCACCTGTCCTCCTCGCGCGCCGCCCTGCGCGCGATGCGCGAGGACTCGGAGTCCCTCGACATCAGGGACGTGACCGCGAACTGGGTCAACGCGCAGATCCTGGAGCGCCAGATCGGGGAGCGCGTCAAGGCGCTCGCCGACCTCAGCGACACCCCGCTGTTCTTCGGCCGGCTCGACTACCTGCACGCTCCCGGCGCGGACCGGGCCGAGGGGGCCGAGGGCGAGCGCTTCTACATCGGGCGCCGGCACGTGCACGACGCGGACGGCGACCCGATGGTCATCGACTGGCGTGCGCCGGTCTCGCAGCCGTTCTACCGGGCCTCGAAGAAGGACCCGATGGACGTCGCGCTGCGCCGCCGCTTCGGCTACACCCGCGGGGACGTCACGGCCTACGAGGACGAGCACCTCTGCGAGCCCGGGGACCCGTCGGTGGCCGCCACCGCGAGCAAGCTGCTCCAGCAGGAGATCGAGCGGCCGCGCGTCGGCCCGATGCGCGACATCGTCGCCACGATCCAGCCCGAGCAGGACGAGATCGTGCGCAGCGGGCTGGGCGGGACGGTGTGCGTCCAGGGCGGGCCGGGCACCGGGAAGACGGCCGTCGGCCTGCACCGGGTGGCGTATCTGCTCTACGCCCACCGCGAGCGGCTCGCCCGCACGGGCACGCTGGTCATCGGGCCGAACAAGTCCTTCCTGCACTACATCGAGCAGGTGCTGCCCGCGCTCGGCGAGCTGTCGGTCCGCCAGGGCACGGTCGACGACCTGGTGGCCCGGGTGGAGGTGCGGGGCGCGGACGACGCGGCGGCGGCGATCGTCAAGGGCGACGCGAGGATGGCTCAGGTGCTGCGCCGCGCTCTGTACGCGCACGTCAGCATGCCGGCCGAGCCCGTGGTCGTCGTGCGCGGTTCACGGCGCTGGCGCGTCGCGGCCCACGAACTGGAGGAGATGGTCCGGGAGTTGCTCGACCGGGACATCCGGTACGGCGCCGCCCGCGATGCGCTGCCGCAGCGCGTCGCGCACGCCGTGCTGGTGCAAATGGAGCGCTCGGGCGAGGCCCCGGACGACCGGGTGCAGGACGCCGTGGCCCGCAACAGCGCGGTCAAGGCGGCCGTGAAGCAGGTGTGGCCGGTGGTGGACCCGGCGAAGCTGGTGCTGCGGCTGCTCACGGACGCGCGGTTCCTCGCCGAGCACGCGGCGGGCGTGCTGAGCGAGGAGGAGCAGAAGACGATCCTGTGGGCGAAGCCGGTGCGGTCCGTGAAGTCGGCGAAGTGGTCGGCCGCGGACGCGGTGCTGATCGACGAGGCGACGGACCTGGTCGAGCGCACCCCTTCGCTCGGTCATGTGGTCCTGGACGAGGCGCAGGACCTGTCCCCGATGCAGTACCGGGCGGTGGGCCGGCGCTGCACGACGGGTTCGGCCACCGTGCTGGGCGACCTCGCGCAGGGCACCACCCCCTGGGCGACCCGGAGTTGGCAGGAGGCCCTCGGCCACCTGGGCAAGGCGGACGCGGTGGTGGAGGAGCTGACGGCCGGTTTCCGCGTCCCGACGGACGTCATCGCGTACGCCTCCCGGCTGCTGCCGCACATCGCCCCGGGCCTGGCCCCCGTCGCGTCCGTCCGTGAGAACCCCGGCTTCTTCGAGCTGCGGCCGGTCGCCGGGGACGCCGAGGTCGTCGCGGCGTGCGAGGAGTCGCTGCGCCACGAGGGCTCGACGGGGCTGATCGCGGCCGACGCCCGTATCCCGGCCCTGGCCGAGGCGCTGACGGCGGCCGGCATCGGCCATCTGTCGCCCGGCGAGGAGACGACGGCTCGGATGCGCCTCACCCTGGTGCCGGCCTCGCTCGCCAAGGGCCTGGAGTACGACTACGTGGTCCTCGACGAGCCGCGGGCCGTGGTCGACGGCGAGCCCGACGAGCGAACGGGCCTGCGCCGGCTGTACGTGGCCCTGACCCGGGCGGTGTCCGGGCTGACCGTGACCCACACGGCCCCCCTGCCACCCGAACTCGAACTCGAACTCGGCTGACGCCCGACCCGACCCGCCCCGGGTCACTGCGGCTGTTCGGCGTCCAGTGCGTGTCGCCAGCGTCGGACGGACTGCTCCGACACCGGGCCGGTCCAGCCGTCGGGGCGGGCCGCGCCGCCGATGTGGAAGGCGTTCAGGCCGGCGGAGCGCAGGCGCGGCACGTGGTCGAGGCGCAGGCCGCCGCCGACCAGGAGCTGCTGCTCGTAGCCGGGCTCGGCATGCCGGGCCGCCTCGGTGAGGAGGGTGGGCAGTCCGGCGTCGACGCCGGCGGCGGAGCCGGCCGTGAGGTAGGTGTCCAGTCCGGGAAGGCCGTCCAGCTGTTTGCGCAGGGCGTCGCGGTCGGCGGCGTGGTCGAGGGCGCGGTGGAAGGTCCAGGGGCAGCCGTCCAGTTCGGCGACGACCCGTTCCACCGCGGCCAGGTCCACCGAGCCCTGCGCGTCGAGGAAGCCGAGCACGAACTCCTCGGCGCCGGCCTCGCGCAGCTCGCCGGCGGTCCGCACGAGGCGGTCGACGTCCTTGGCGTCGCCCGCCGCGAAGCCGTCGGCGAGCCGCACCATCACGCGCAGGGAGAGGTCCACGGCGGCCCGGATGCCGGTGAGCACGGCGATCGACGGGGTGAGCCCGTCGGCGGCCATGTCGGTGACCACTTCGAGGCGGTCCGCGCCTCCGGCCTGGGCGGCGACGGCGTCCTCGGCGTCGAGGGCGATCACCTCCAGAACTGCACGCATGCTCATGGGACCCCATTCGTCGGCGTTCATCGACGCGCTTCGGCTACAGGTCTAGTCCAATTCAAGAATACGCCGGTCGGCGGGACAATGAGGCATGGCCGACATCGACGCCCTGCGCACCCGTTTCAGCCACGCCCTGGAGGGCGTCCGCAGCCCCGCGAGCGGCCCCGACCCCGGGCCGTACGCCGAGGCACTCCTGACCCGCTGGCAGGAGCCGCAGCGCCGCTACCACACGCTCACCCATCTCACCGCGGTCCTCGACCGCGTGGACGAGCTCGCGGACCACGCCGCCGACCCTGACGTCGTCCGGCTGGCGGCCTGGTTCCACGACGCCGTCTATCTGCCCGACCGCTCGGAGAACGAGGAGCGCTCCGCCCGGCTCGCCGAGCGCGCGCTGGCCGAGGCCGGGGCGCCGCCGGAGCGGACCGCCGAGGTCGCGCGGCTCGTCCGGCTCACCGTCGGCCACGACCCGGCCGACGACGACCCCGACGGCCAGGTCCTGTGCGACGCCGACCTCGCGATCCTGGCCGCCCCGCCGGCCGCCTACGCCGCCTACACCGCCGCCGTCCGCGAGGAGTACCACTTCGTGCCGAGCGACGCCTTCCGCGCCGGCCGCGCGGACGTCCTGCGCCGACTCCTCGCACTGCCCCGGCTGTTCAGCACGCCGCACGGCAGCCGGGCGTGGGAGGAGACGGCCCGCTACAACCTGCGGGCCGAACTGGAGCTGCTGACCTCATGACCGCCGCCCCCCACCCGTCCGCCGAACGCCCACGCGCCCCGCGCATCCCCGCCGCACGCCTCACCCTCGAAGGCGTCTCCCCCGGCGCCGCCGCCGGACTGCGCGCGGGCGGCGGCGGAGGCTTCACCTGGCTCGGCGGCGCACCGTTCGAGGGGACGCGGGAAGCCGCCGGGATGGCGGCGACGGCGTACGCCCGCGGGGTGCACCGCCCTGAGTTCGGCCTCTACGTCCTCGTCCGCCGGGCGGACGGTCTGGCCGTCGGCAGCATGGGCTTCCACGCCGCTCCCGACGAGGACGGCCGCACCGAGATCGGCTACGACCTCGTCGAGGCCGCCCGCGGCCGCGGCTACGCCACCGAGGCGCTGCGCGCGCTGGCCGGCTGGGCGCTGGCCCGGGACGACGTCCGGCGCCTGTTCGCGGTCGTCGAGCACGCCAACGCCGCCTCCCGGGCCGTGCTCGAACGGGCCGGCTTCGCCAGGGTCGGCGAAGGCGAGGGCGAGTACGCGTATGAGCTGCGCGGCCGACCGCACCTGACGTAGCCGGTGCCGATCTTCGTCGCTTCCCCTCCGCCGCCCGGCTCGCGCTTCACCCCGGCACGGCCGCGCCGCGCGCGGCCGGATGCGCCGGGGTGAAGCGCCGCGGGAGCGCGCCGGGGGAAACGGGGGAGCGTCACTACGCGGGCCGGTTGCAGCCGGGCGACTGCGACGCGCGGAGCGGCGTCCACGGCATCTGGCGCGAGAACGACACCGGGGACTCCGCGGGCGACGTGGTCTGCTTCCTGTCGGACACCGGCCGGTACGTCTTCCTGTGCAGCTGCTACGACCGGCCCGCGCTGGTCCGGATCACCGGCGCGGACCGGGCGGCGCTCGTCGCCTGGTGGCACACGAGGGAACCGGTGTTCACCGGCTGACGCCGCCGCCCTTGCGCCGGCGCAGGCCGGCCGCCGTCAGCAGCCGCACCACCTCCCGGCTGCTCACCTCGACCGCGCCGGCCGCCACCAGCTCGGCGTACCGGTGCGAGGGGATGTCGTAGTGGTCGCGTTCGAAGGCGCGCCGCGGGACGCCCGACCGCTCGGCGAAGGCGTGCAGTTCGGCGTACGAGACGTCGCTGACGAGGTGGGACCACATCCGGCCGTGCCCCGGCCAGGCGGGCGGGTCGATGTAGACGGTCATGAGGGGCTCACGAGGTCGACGCGCCGCCCGTGGCCGCTCCCAGCGAGCCCACCGACGCGACCTTCACGCCCGCCTTGTGGCACACCCAGTGCGGATCCGGGCCCAGTTCGGGCTCGACCTCGAGGGCGTGCGGGTCGCCGGAGCCGCAGACCGGGCACAGCGGCCAGCGCCCATGGCTCTCCAGCAGGGCGTCCTGCACGTCCTGGGCCACCAGGCCCGCCACGTACGCCGCGCCCTCGGGCCACTGCTCGACCCACCAGCGGCGCTGCACCACGGAGTCCTCGACCATCGACACCACGTCCGCCGCCGCGACCTCGCCCGAGGCGAGATCGGCCAGCACCAGGGCGCGCGCCGCGTGCAGGGTTCGTTCCAGGGGGTTGATGGGGTCGTCCATCCCCCCATTGTGCGCACTCCCGACCGGTACCCGGCCGGAGATGACGTTTCAGGCGTGCCCCAGGACGGGGAAGGGACGTCCGGCGCCACTCCCGCCGCCCCCGCCCTCGCCCTCGCCGCCGAGGACGCACGCCCGCCCCCGCCACGATCCGGCCGCCCGCCCCGCCATGATCCGGCCGCGCGGACCGGCGCCGGCCGCGTCGTACACGGCGTCGGCCCCTCGGCACCGGTAGACCGTAGGGGCGCCGCGCGCCCGGGACCACGCACCCGGTCGCCGCTCCAGCCCGAGCGGTCCCGGACCCGCGGTCCCGCCCCCGCCCCCGAAGCCACCCGTCCGACCCGCACCGGAAAGAGAGCCCGTCCCCATGACGTCCAGCCCGGACCCCCAGGAACTGCGCGCCGCGCTCGAAACGCTGACCACCGAGGCGTTCCGCCCCGACCTGTCCGAGATCGACCGGTTGCCCACCCTGGACATCGCCCGCCTGATGAACGGCGAGGACGCCGCCGTCCCCGCCGCCGTGAGCACGCAACTGCCGGCGATCGCCGCCGTCGTCGACGCCGTGGCCGAGCGGATGGCACGCGGCGGCCGGCTGGTCTACGCCGGCGCCGGCACCGCCGGGCGGCTCGGCGTGCTCGACGCCTCCGAGTGCCCGCCGACCTTCGGCACCGCGCCCGGCCAGGTCGTGGGGGTGATCGCCGGCGGGCCGTCGGCGGTGGTGACGTCGGTCGAGGGCGCCGAGGACTCCCCTGAGCTGGCCGAGGCGGACCTCGCCGCCCTCTCCCTCACGCCCGACGACACCGTGATCGGCGTCTCCGCCTCCGGCCGCACGCCGTACGCCGTCGGCGCGGTGCGGTACGCGCGCTCCCGGGGCGCGCTGACCGTCGCCCTGGCCTGCAACGCGGGCAGCGCGCTGGCCGCGGCCGCCGAGCACCGGATCGAGGTGGTCGTGGGGCCCGAACTGCTCACCGGGTCCACCCGGCTGAAGGCGGGCACGGCGCAGAAGCTGGTGCTGAACATGATCTCGACGGTCACGATGATCCGGCTGGGCAAGACGTTCGGGAACCTGATGGTCGACGTCCGCGCCTCCAACGAGAAGCTGCGCGCCCGGTCCCGGCGGATCGTCGCCCTGGCGACGGGCGCGGCGGACGACACGGTCGAGGCCGCCCTCGCGGCCGCCGGCGGCGAGGTGAAGAACGCGATCCTGGTCGTGCTGGCCGGGGTGGACGGGCCCACGGCCGCCCGCCTTCTGGAGGAGTCCGGGGGACATCTGCGCGCCGCGCTCGTCGCGGCGGGCGGCTGAGCCGCACGCTCGACGGGTGCGCATCGACTCCTCCACCACAGCCGCCGCCATCCTGCCCCTGGTCGGCGGCCCCGCGAACGTCACCTCCGTCGCCCACTGCATGACCCGGCTGCGCCTCGGCCTCGCGGATCCGGCCCGCGTGGACGAGGCCGCGCTGCGGGCCGTGCCCGGGGTCCTCGGGCTCGTCATGGACGACGGCTCCTGCCAGGTGGTCCTCGGTCCGGGCGCGGTGACGCGGGTGACGGCCGCGTTCGAGCGGCTGATCGCCGGCGCCCCGGCCGCCGACCCGCCCGCCGCCGCCGACCCGCCCGCCGCCGACCGGCCCCACGGGGCCGACGCCCCCTCCCCGATCGCGCGCCGCGGGGCTGCGCCGACCGGGCTGCGGGCCGTCCTGCGCCGCCTGGCCGCCGTCTTCCTCCCGCTGATCCCCGCGCTCATCGGCTGCGGGATCCTCGCGGGCGTCGACGGCCTCCTGCTCAACGCCGGTCTGCTGCCGGGCCTCACGCCCGCGCTGACCGCCGTCGCCTCCGGCTTCATGGCGCTGATCGCCGTGTTCGTCGGCTACAACACGGCGCAGGAGTTCGGCGGCACGCCGATCCTGGGCGGCGCGGTCGCGGCGATCGTCGTCCACCCGGGGGTCGCGAAGGTGACGGCGTTCGGGGTGGCGCTCGCCCCCGGCCAGGGCGGGGTCCTCGGCGCGCTGGCGGCGGCCCTGCTGGCGACCCGCGTGGAGAAGTGGTGCCGCCGCCGGGTCCCGCCGACGCTGGACGTGCTCCTCACCCCGACCCTGACGGTCCTCGTCGCGGGCCTCGGCACGCTGTACGGGCTGATGTACGCGGCCGGCGCGGTGTCCTCGGCCGTCGGCACGGCGGCGAACTGGCTGCTGGCGACGACGGGCGCGTTCGCCGGTCTCGTCCTGGGCGGCCTCTTCCTGCCCCTGGTGACGCTGGGCCTGCACCAGGCCCTCATCCCCGTCCACGCCACACTCATCGAGCAGCAGGGCTACACGGTCCTGCTGCCCGTCCTGGCGATGGCGGGCGCGGGCCAGGTCGGCGCGGCGATGGCGGTGTACGTCCGGCTGCGCCCCGACGCGCCCCTGCGCACGACGATCAGGTCGGCCCTGCCGGCCGGTCTGCTGGGCGTCGGCGAGCCCCTGATCTACGGGGTGTCGCTGCCGCTGGGCCGTCCCTTCGTGACCGCCTGCGCGGGCGGGGCGGCCGGCGGGGCCTTCGTCGGGTTCTTCGCGATGCTCGGCGACCGGGTGGGGGCGACGGCGATCGGCCCGTCCGGCTGGGCGCTGTTCCCGCTGCTGGCGGGCAACCGGGGGCTGGGCGCGACGGCGGCGATCTACGCGGGCGGGCTGCTGACGGGGTACGCGGTCGGCTTCGCCGCGACCTACGCCTTCGGCGGGGTGACGGCGGCGGTCGCGGCCCGGGAGGCCGCCGCCGCCCGGGACCCGCTCGGCGTGTGAGACGAGCGCGGGAGAGGAGGATGGGAACCATGCTCGTCGTCGAGATCCATGTGCCGTTGTCCCCCGCGCCGGACCTGCCGGAGGGCGCGTACCCGTACCCCTGGATCGAGGACGTCGAGGACTTCCTGGCCGAGCTGGAGGAGTCGGGCCGGGCGGAGGTCTTCGACGAGGGCGTGGAGCACGGCGACCGCTACGTCTTCTTCCTCACGGGAGCGCCGGAGCAGACCCTGCTGGCGCAGGCGGCCCGGGCGGCCGCGCTGCCCGGGGTTCCGGCCGGGGGCTTCGCGGTCGTGAGCGACGACCCTGGGGACGGCGTCGGGCGCGGACGGCGGGCGGAGCTGCCGCCGCCGGCCGACGCCTGACCGCCACCCCGGGCCCCGCCCTACCCTTGGTGCCATGAACCACGCCCAGCTCACCGCGCTCGGTCGTGCCCTCCGGCTGCTCGGCGAGCACGGCGACGCCCTGACCGCCGACACGCCCGACGCCCGGCTGCACGAGATCAAGGCCGATGTGCGCCGCGCCCTGGAGCTGCTGGACGACAGCGTCGTCGGGGCCGCGCCCACCACCCGTTGCGCCGAGCACCCGGGCGGCCCGGTCGACGAGGCGGCCCACGACCTGTGCCTGCTGTGCGAGACGCGCCGCCGGACGGCCCGCCGCGCCGAGTACAACGGCCCCGCGCCGCAGGCGCCGTACACCGCCCCCGCGCCGTCCCGGTACGGCGCCCGCGGCGACCGCCCGCAGCCGCAGCAGCGCTGGCTGGCGGAGCTGTGGAGCGGCCAGGAGTGGCAGCTGTGCGGGACGCCCCGACGGGACCGGCGCGAGGCCGAGCTGTACATCACAGCCCTGCGCCGCGGCTCCCGGCCCGCGATGGCCTACCGGCTGGTGCACGAGTTCACCGACTACGAGGTGCTGCGGGTCTGGGGCACCCCGGTGAAGGTCGACATCGAGCCCCTCGGGAACCTCTAGGATCAGGCCTTCACCTGAGCGGTCTCCCCGACCACGCCGACGGCCTCGGCCGGGTCCCGCTCCACGGACCCCGGGGGCCCGTGGACGCGTCGGAAGCTCCGGAAGCGGGCGTCCGGAAGAAGAAGGGCCGTCAGCTCCCGGACCGCGCCCGCGAGGCGTCGCTCAGCCGAGGGTCCGCAGGGCGGCGGCGTCGAAGGGCTTCAGCTCCTCGAAGCGGCCGGCGAGCACCTTGGCCGCCCACTCCGGGTCCTGAAGCAGCGCGCGCCCGACGGCCACCATGTCGAACTCGTCGCGCTCCAGCCGGTCGAGGAGGTCGTCGATGCCCTTGACCGGGGCGCCCTCGCCCGCGAAGCCCTTCAGGAACTCACCGTCGAGGCCGACCGAGCCGACCGTGATGACGGGCTTCCCGGTCAGCTTCTTCGTCCAGCCCGCGAGGTTGAGGTCGGAGCCGTCGAACTCCGGGAGCCAGTAGCGGCGGGTGGACGCGTGGAAGGCGTCGACCCCGGCCTCGGCGAGCGGGGCGAGGATGGCCTCCAGCTCCTCGGGCGTCTCGGCGAGCCGCGCGTCGTACGCCCCCTGCTTCCACTGCGAGTAGCGGAAGATCACCGGGAAGTCGGCCGAGACGGCGTCCCGGACGGCCGCGACGATCTCGGCGGCGAACCTGGCACGGGCCACCGGGTCGCCGCCGTAGGCGTCGGTGCGGCGGTTGGTGCCGGCCCACAGGAACTGGTCGATCAGGTAGCCGTGGGCGCCATGGATCTCGACGCCGTCGAAGCCGATGCGCTCGGCGACGGCCGCGGACTCGGCGAACGCGCCGATGACGTCGTCCAGGTCGCTCTGGGTCATGGCCCTGCCGGCGCCCTCGGCGCCGTCGAGACGGATGCCGGAGGGCCCGACGGCGGGCGCGTCCGCGTACGGCGGCTCACCCTGCTTGCGCACCATGCCGATGTGCCACAGCTGCGGCACGATCGTCCCGCCGCCCGCGTGCACCGCCTCGGCGACCTTCGCCCAGCCGGCGAGCTGCTCCTCGCCGTGGAACCGGGGCACCCGGTCGCTCTGCCCCGCCGACTCGTGCCCGACGTACGTCCCCTCGGTGACGATGAGTCCGACACCGGCGGCGGCGCGACGCCCGTAGTATGACACGACGTCCTCGCCGGGAACGCCGCCCGGGGAGAACATGCGCGTCATGGGGGCCATGGCGATGCGGTTCGGGACGGTCAGTCCGTTGATGGAGACCGGCCGGGACAGGATCTCGGCGGCGCGGGAGGGGGCGGACGGGGTGATGCTCACGTGGGGGACTCCTCGTGACGGGGGACCGGCTGGCGGCCCGGTCGCTTGACCAGCTGGTATGTGCACATGCATTGAGTGCCTTCCTCGCACAACCACCCCGGCTCCCGGGCCATTCCGACCACCACGCCGAACCCCCTGTGATCCAGGCCACCTACACCTGAACAGCGGCCTACGACGGCGCCGGTATCGGCGGTTCGGTGGCCGCACGGGCGCGGGCGTCGCGGTTCAGCCTGCGCACCCGCTCCCGCAGCACCTCCTCCGCCGACGCCTGCGCCACGTCCTCCGGCAGACAGTCCCACTCCCGCCCGCCGCCCACCGGCCGGAGCTGCACCCGGCCGCCCACCCGCCCCATGACCTCCCCGATCCGCCCGCTCCGCGCGTCCAGGACGTACGTCACGTGCCCCGCCCCGTCCCCCGCAGCGCCGCCGCCAGCCGCGAGGCCACGCGCAGGTTGCAGCGGCCCAGGTCCACCAGGGCGTACGGGTCGCCGTGCGCGCCCGACACCGGGTCGATCCGCAGCGAAGGCAGGATGATCCCCGCCTCGTGCAGGGCGGCCCGCAACTGCTCCACGGCCTCCTGTACCGACCGGGCGGGCCGGTCGCCCGCCGTCGTCTCCGTCATGCGGTCCCTCCACTCTGAGTGTTCGCGTTCACCACACAGCGTGGCCGCCCCGCTCTAACCTGGCCAGATACGGCGTCCCAACAACCACGTCTGTAGGACAGGGGGTTGCCATGCCAGGTCCGAAGGACCTCGATCCGTCGTCGTCACCGCGAGCACTACTGGGCGCGGAGCTGCGGCACGCACGGGAAAAGAAGGGGCTGAGCCAGGCGAACCTGGGCGAGAGGCTGTTCGTCAGCGGCTCGTTCATCGGCCAACTGGAGGCCGGAACACGGCGGATGCTTCTGGAGTACGCCGTCAAGATCGACGAAACCCTGGGGACGAACGGCTTCTTCGAGCGCAACTGCACGGCCTCCACGAACTCCAAGTACGCGCACCACTTCGCCGAGGCTGTGGAAGCGGAGGAACTCGCCACGTCGATCAGGCAGTTCACCACCACCCTGCTCCCCGGCCTTCTCCAAACGCCGTGCTACGCGGAGGCCCTGTTTCGCGCTTACTGGCCGACGGAACCGGACGTCAGGATCGACGAACTGGTGACCACGCGGATGGAACGGACCCGCCTCCTCGACGATCCAACAACCCCGCTGTTGTGGGTGGTCCTGGACGAAGCGGCCCTGCGTCGTCCCGTAGGCGGTGCGGCCGTCACGGCGGAGGCCCTCCACCACGTGGCGGCTCTCGCTCAGCGGCGGCGGATCATCATGCAAGTGCTCCCGTTCAGCGCAGGCGCCATCGGATCCCAGGTAAGCGGCATCAAGCTCATGTACTTTCCCGACGCCCCTCCGCTCTCCTACGTCGAGGGCATCGACGTGGGACGGCTGATGGACGACCCGGCGACCGTCGCCCGCCACGAGCTGACATTCGACCTGCTCAGGGCGAGCGCGCTCTCCCCGTGCGATTCCCTGGCCCTGCTCGGATCCGTGGCAGAGGATTACGCGCATGAAGCGACACAGCCCTGAGTCCTGGTACAAGTCGAGCTACAGCGGCGCCGACAACGGCGACTGCCTCGAAGTCGCCGTCGGCGACCCCGCCCTCGTCCCCGTCCGTGACTCCAAGGCCCCCCTCGGCCCGAGGCTCGTGTTCCGGGCCGAGGCGTGGGCGGTGTTCGTGGAGAACCTCAAGGACAGCTGATCCGCCCGGGCCCGAGGCTCAAGCACCCAGCGCCGAGCCCCTTGCGCAAGGAACGGGTGGTGGGTCTCAACCCACCCACCCACCGGACGAGTTGACGCGGAGCGGCCGACTCGCCACGGAAGGTCCCCAAGCTCCAGCGTGCGCACAACGAAACAGCCCCCGAACGGTGCCGGCAACACCTGCGGGGGTCTCACCTACGAGATCGATCGAGAGTCGACCTGTGGCCGGCTACTTCCGGCTGCACGTGGGCGACTGGCGCGTGCTGTACCGGTCGGACGACGACGCGGTCACCGTCTTCGTGCCGAGGGCCGGCCGCAGAAGCTGACGTCGCCCGGAGCGCACCCCGGGAACGCCCGAGGGCGGCACCCCCCGTTTCCGGGAAGTGCCGCCCTCGGTCGAAGGACAGGCGATCAACCGTGAGGTCGATCAGAAGTCCATGTCACCGCCCGGCATGCCGCCGCCGGCGGGCGCGGACGCCTTCTCCGGCTTGTCGGCGATGACGGCCTCGGTGGTCAGGAACAGCGCGGCGATGGAGGCGGCGTTCTGCAGGGCAGAGCGCGTCACCTTCGCCGGGTCGATGATGCCCTCGGCGATCATGTCGACGTACTCACCGGTCGCGGCGTTGAGGCCGTGGCCGATGGGAAGGTTGCGGACCTTCTCCACGACGACGCCACCCTCGAGACCGCCGTTGACGGCGATCTGCTTGAGCGGGGCCTCCAGTGCGATGCGCACGGCGTTGGCGCCGGTCGCCTCGTCACCCTCGAGCTCCAGCTTCTCGAAGACGGCGGAAGCCTGGATGAGCGCCACGCCACCACCGGCGACGATGCCCTCCTCGACGGCGGCCTTCGCGTTGCGGACGGCGTCCTCGATGCGGTGCTTGCGCTCCTTGAGCTCCACCTCGGTGGCGGCGCCGGCCTTGATGACCGCGACACCGCCGGCGAGCTTCGCCAGGCGCTCCTGCAGCTTCTCGCGGTCGTAGTCCGAGTCGCTGTTCTCGATCTCGGCGCGGATCTGGTTGACCCGGCCGGCGACCTGGTCCGAGGAACCGGCGCCGTCGACGATGGTGGTCTCGTCCTTGGTGATGACGACCTTGCGGGCCTTGCCGAGCAGGTCGATGGTCGTGTTCTCGAGCTTGAGACCGACCTCCTCGGAGATGACCTCGCCACCGGTGAGGATGGCGATGTCGTTCAGCATCGCCTTGCGGCGGTCGCCGAAGCCGGGGGCCTTGACCGCGACGGACTTGAAGGTGCCGCGGATCTTGTTGACGACCAGGGTCGACAGGGCCTCGCCCTCGACGTCCTCGGCGATGATCAGCAGCGGCTTGCCCGACTGCATGACCTTCTCGAGGAGCGGGAGCAGGTCCTTGACGTTCGCGATCTTGGAGTTCGCGATGAGGATGTACGGGTCGTCGAGGACGGCCTCCATACGCTCCATGTCGGTGGCGAAGTACGCCGAGATGTAGCCCTTGTCGAAGCGCATGCCCTCGGTGAGCTCGAGCTCCAGACCGAAGGTCTGGGACTCCTCGACCGTGATGACGCCTTCCTTGCCGACCTTGTCCATGGCCTCGGCGATGAGCTCGCCGATCTGGGTGTCGGCGGCGGAGATGGAGGCCGTGGAAGCGATCTGCTCCTTGGTCTCGACATCCTTCGCCTGCTCCAGCAGGGCGCCGGAGACGGCCTCGACGGCCTTCTCGATGCCACGCTTGAGGGCCATCGGGTTGGCGCCGGCGGCGACGTTGCGCAGGCCTTCCTTGACCAGGGCCTGGGCCAGGACAGTCGCGGTCGTCGTGCCGTCACCGGCTACGTCGTCCGTCTTCTTCGCGACTTCCTTGACCAGCTCGGCGCCGATCTTCTCGTACGGGTCCTCGAGCTCGATCTCCTTGGCGATGGAGACACCATCGTTGGTGATCGTGGGGGCGCCCCACTTCTTCTCGAGGACGACGTTGCGGCCCTTGGGGCCGAGCGTCACCTTCACGGCGTCCGCGAGCTGGTTCATGCCGCGCTCGAGGCCGCGCCGTGCCTCCTCGTCGAACGCGATGATCTTGGCCATGTGAAGTGGTCCTCCCGGACTGGGGTGGATTGCTCCGGACCGCGCTGGCGCCCGCGACGGACGGCTCGCCGGCCTCGTGGTTCCTTGCCCCACCTGGCCTGCGGGCCTCACCGACCCGGTCCTTCGTTGTCACTCTCACCTTCAGAGTGCTAACGCCAATGATTAGCACTCGACCCCTGAGAGTGCAAGCGCCTCCCCGAGAACGACGCCCTTCCGGACCCCTCGCGCGCCCCCTTCCGGACACGCCCGCCGACCAGCCGCGGGCGTGCCCGGCCGCGGGCACGTGCGCGTGCGCGGGCGCACCGAAGGGCTCGCACCCCGAGGAGGTGCGAGCCCTTCGACAGATGTACAGAAGAACGACGCTGTCAGTCGGCGCGTGCTTCAGCCGGTCGCGAGTCGGACCATGTCCGCCTGCGGCCCCTTCTGGCCCTGCGAGATCTCGAAATCGACCCGCTGACCCTCTTCCAGGGTGCGGTAGCCGTCCATCTGAATCGCGCTGTAGTGGACGAAAACATCCGCACCACCGTCGACCGCGATGAAGCCGTACCCCTTCTCCGCGTTGAACCACTTGACGGTGCCCTGAGCCATGCCTAACTCCCCTATTACTGGCCCTTGCACAGATCCACACTTCGCGGATCCGGGTCATACCTCACCCCCCATTGGTTGGGGGCGTGCGCCGGAACGCGTCGACCGCGGCCGAATGTATCTGTCCAACTGCCCTCTGCAACAGGTCAGTCGGACGAGAATTCTGGACGCAAGGGATCCGGAATGTGGCGAGAATTCACCTGAATTCAGGGCAAGTCGGGCCCTGTAAAAGCCGCAAAAGCCACAGAAGGAGCACGCACTTTGGCTGCTTCTTGTCGGGCCGGGGCAGAAATCAAAGGCTCCGGATCCGATGATCCGGACCGGGTTCCCCAACTGTATCGCGCTCAACCACATCGAATTGCCCCCTCCGCTTCTATCGCGGAGAGGGCAATTCGATGAACACTCGGTAATCGCTGTTACCGACGGTTACTACCGGCGGGTACGGAACAGCGGTCAGCCACCGGCCACGGCGGGGATGATCGAGACGCCGGCGCCGTCGGGCGTCGCCGTCTCCAGACCCTGCTCGAAGCGCACGTCGTCGTCGTTCACGTACACGTTGACGAACCGGCGCAGCTTGCCCTGGTCGTCCAGGACGCGCGCGGCGATGCCGGTGTGGTTCTTCTCCAGATCGGAGATGACCTCGCCCAGGGTCGTCCCCTCGGCGGCGACCTCGGCCTTGCCGCCCGTGTAGGTGCGCAGGATGGTCGGGATGCGGACGTTGACGCTCATGCGAGGCCAGCCTCTCGGAAAGAGTCCAGGGTCGGGCGGATGGTCGCGGTCAGGCCGGTGCCGGCCACCGCGTCCAGGGTCTTCAGGCCGTCGCCCGTGTTGAGGACGACGGTCGTCTTCGTGGGGTCGAGGAGACCGTTCTCGATCAGCTTGCGCGTCACGCCCACCGTCACCCCGCCGGCGGTCTCCGCGAAGATGCCCTCGGTCCGCGCCAGGAGCTTGATCGCGTCGACGACCTGCTCGTCGTTCACGTCCTCCACCGCGCCGCCGGTGCGCCGGGCGATGTCGAGGACGTAGGGGCCGTCCGCCGGGTTGCCGATGGCCAGCGACTTGGCGATGGTGTTCGGCTTCTGGGGGCGCACCACGTCGTGCCCGGCCTTGTAGGCCACCGACACCGGGGAGCAGCCCTCCGCCTGCGCGCCGAAGATCTTGTACGGCTTGTCCTCGACGAGCCCGAGCTTGATCAGCTCCTGCAGCCCCTTGTCGATCTTCGTGAGCTGCGAGCCGGAGGCGATCGGCACGACGAGCTGGTCGGGCAGGCGCCAGCCGAGCTGCTCGCAGATCTCGTAGGCCAGCGTCTTGGACCCCTCGGCGTAGTACGGCCGCAGGTTGACGTTGACGAAGCCCCAGCCCTCGCCCGCCGCATCGCCGATGAGCTCGGAGCAGAAGCGGTTGACGTCGTCGTAGTTGCCCTCGATGCCGACGAGTTCGCCGCCGTAGATCGCGGCCATGACGACCTTGCCCTGCTCCAGGTCGTGCGGGATGAACACGCAGGACCGGAACCCGGCCCGGGCGGCCGCCGCGCCCACCGCGCCGGCCAGGTTGCCGGTGGAGGAGCAGGACAGCGTGGTGAAGCCGAACGCGCGGGCGGCCTCGATGGCCTGGGCGACCACGCGGTCCTTGAAGGAGTGCGTCGGGTTGCCGGAGTCGTCCTTGACGAACAGCTTCCCGGCGTCGACGCCCAGCTCGCGGGCGAGGTTGTCGGCCTGCACGAGCTTGGTCCAGCCGGGGTTGATGTTCGGCTTGTCCGCCACGTCGGCCGGGACGGGCAGGAGCGGCGCGTAGCGCCAGATGTTCGCGGGTCCCGCCTCGATGCGCTTGCGGAGCTCCTCCGTGTCGTAGGAGGAGAAGTCGTAGGCGATCTCGAGCGGGCCGAAACACTCCTCGCAGGCGAAGACCGGGCCGAGGGGGACGCGGTGACCGCACTCTCGGCAGCTCAGCGCCGCGGCGGGACCGAGGTCCACGGAAGAGGTCGGCGTAGGGTCGGTGGTGCTTGCAACAGTCTGCGCAGCCATGTGAGGCGAGGCCCTTTCTCCTCATCTTCCTCACGACGCATCTCGCCGTGAGACGGATTTGGCACCTTCCCGAGCCGGGAGCCTCGCGGAGCCGTCACCGAAGCGGATCGGTGAGCGGTACGAGACCGGCTGGAGGGTTGCCGGGGCTTCATCGGGCCGTGTCCCTCTGCCCCTCTGGATGAGCGGTATGAAGTTGTGAACGGCGGGGACCTCGGACATGCGATGGTCATCCGCGTTGTTCAAGACTGTAACCGAAGGCCAGGACAGTTGAGAGAGTCGTCCGAACCGCGAGATGGATCACACGGTCACCTCCCGTGCACCCGGTGTGATCACGACAGTGAGGAGCCGTGGACTGTGCTGGAAGAAACCGAGCGCTGGCTGGCCACCCGCTCCTGGTCGGTGACCGATCGCCCGCTGCACCGCGTCCTGGCCGCGAAGCGTGCCACGAACCAGACGGTGTCCGTCGTCCTGCCCGCGTTGAACGAGGAGGAGACGGTCGGCGACATCGTCGCCGTCATCCGTCACGACCTCATGCACCAGGTCCCGCTCGTCGACGAGATCGTCGTCGTCGACTCGGGATCGACCGACCGCACCTCGGAGGTCGCCGCGGCGGCCGGCGCGCGGGTCGTCCACCGCGACGCCATCCTGCCGCGCATACCGGCCGTGCCCGGCAAGGGCGAGGTCCTGTGGCGCTCGCTGCTGGTCACCAGCGGGGACGTCGTCTGTTTCATCGACGCGGACCTGCGGGAGTTCTCCTCCGACTTCGTCGCGGGGATCGTCGGCCCGCTGCTCACCGACCCGGACGTGGACCTCGTCAAGGCCATGTACGACCGTCCCCTCGGCGGGGCCGCCGGCCAGGGCGGGAGGGTCACCGAACTCATGGCCCGCCCGCTGCTCAACATGCACTGGCCGCAGCTGGCCGGGTTCGTGCAGCCGCTCGGCGGCGAGTACGCGGCCCGCCGCACCCTGCTGGAGCAGCTGCCCTTCCCCGTCGGCTACGGCGTGGAGCTGGGCATGCTGGTCGACGCCCTGCACCTGGTGGGCCTGGACGCCCTCGCCCAGGTCGACGTCGGCGTGCGCAAGCACCGCCACCAGGACGGCCAGGCCCTCGGCCGGATGGCGGCGGCCATCTACCGCACCGCGCAGCTGCGGCTGGCCCGCGGACACCTGATCCGCCCGGCCCTCACCCAGTTCGAGCGGGGCGCGGAGGGCTTCGAGCCGCGCACCTACTCCGTGGACACCGAGGAACGCCCGCCGATGACGCAGATCGCCGAGTACGCGACCCGCAAGGTGGCCTGACCGCGGGCCACGCCATGGCCCCCGCCGCCCGGGTGACGAGATGGCCCCGGGCGAACGGGTGCGAACGTTTGGGCCTTCGGAGGCCGGGCTAGGTTGAGGCGTATGTCTACCACGCACGAAACGGCTGCTCGGGGTACTGCTCAGGTGCTGGTCGCGTCCAATCGCGGCCCGGTCTCCTACGAGGTGCGCGAGGACGGCTCACTGCACGCGAAACGCGGCGGCGGCGGGCTGGTCTCCGGGCTGTCGGCCATCGGCCCCGAGGCGGACGCCCTCTGGGTGTGCTCGGCGCTCTCCGACGGTGACCGGGAGGCGGTCGCGCGCGGGGTCGGCGAGGAGGGCGTGCGGATGCTGCCCGTCCCGGCCGACGTGCACGCCGACGCCTACAACGGCATCGCCAACTCGGTGCTCTGGTTCGTCCACCACATGCTGTACCAGACGCCGTTGGAGCCGGTCTTCGACGCGGAGTTCCGCCGCCAGTGGGCGGCCTACGAGACGTACAACCGGGCCTTCGCGGAGGCGCTGGCGCAGGAGGCGGCGGACGGCGCCGCCGTCCTCGTCCAGGACTACCACCTGTGTCTGGTCCCCGGGATGCTCCGCGAACTGCGGCCGGACCTGCGGATCGGCCACTTCTCACACACGCCCTGGGCGCCGGTGGACTACTTCGGCCTGCTGCCCGACGACATCCGCGAGCGGCTGCTGACGGGCATGCTCGGCGCGGACCGCCTGGGCTTCCTGACCCGTCGCTGGGCGGACGCGTTCAGCGCCTGCTGCACGGAGTTCGCCGGGGGGCCGGGCAAGACGCGGGTGGGCGTGCACGGTCTGGGCGCGGACGGCGACTTCCTGCGGGAGCGCTCGCGCCGGCCGGACGTCGACGAGCGCATGGCCGCCCTGCGCGCGGAGATCGGCGAGGGACGCAGGACGATCGTCCGCGTCGACCGCACCGAGCTGTCCAAGAACATCGTGCGCGGTCTGCTGGCCTACCGGCAGCTCCTCGACGACCACCCGGAGTGGCACGAGCGGGTGGTGCACGTGGCCTTCGCCTACCCCTCGCGCCAGGACCTGGCCGTCTACCGGGACTACATGGCCCAGGTGCGGCAGCTGACGGAGGAGATCAACTCCGCCTACGGCACGCCCGGCTGGACGCCGGTCCTGCTGAACCTCAAGGACGACTTCGCCCGCTCGCTGGCCGCCTACCGGCTGGCCGACGTGGCTCTGGTCAACCCCATCCGCGACGGCATGAACCTGGTCGCCAAGGAAGTGCCGGTCGTCTCCGACGAGGGCTGCGCGCTGGTCCTGTCCCGGGAGGCCGGGGCGTACTGGGAGCTGCGCGACGACGCGATCGTCGTCAACCCCTACGACGTCCTGGAGACCGCCCGGGCCCTGCACGAGGGGCTGACGATGGAGCCGCGGGAGCGGGCGGAGCGCACCGAGCGCCTGTCGGCGGCGGCGACCGCGCTCCCCCCGGCCCGGTGGTTCCTGGACCAGCTGAACGCCCTGCGCGAGCCTCAGCCCAGCTGAGCGGCGAGCGCCCGCAGCAGCGCGACGACCCCGTCCGGCCCGTCCACGACGAGGTCGGCGCGCTCCGCCAGCTCGCCGACCTCGGCGCTGCCGCTGCACACCAGCAGGCCGGGGACGCCCTCGGAGCGGAGTTGCTCCACGGCGGCGAAGGCCGGCAGGTCGCCGAGGTCGTCGCCGGCGTAGAGGACGGATCCGGCGCCGGTCTCGCGGACGTGCTCCAGCAGGGCCACGCCCTTGTCCATGCCCGGCGGGCGCAGTTCCAGGACCATGCGGCCGGGCTCGACGATCAGGCCGTGCCGGGTCGCCAGGTCGGTCAGGGGGCCGCGCAGGGCGTCGAAGGCGGCCTGCGGGTCGTCGGCGCGGCGGGTGTGGACGGCGACGGCCCGGCCGCCCTTCTCCTCGATCCAGACCCCGGGCCGGTCGCCGGCCGCCGCCAGGACCGCGGGAAGCCCGGCGCGGACGGCGGCCACGCCCGGGTGCGGGGCGGGGGCGCTCAGGGCGCCGGTGCGGGCGTCCCAGCGTTCGGCGCCGTAGTGGCCGAGGACGGCGAGGTGCGCCAGCCCGTCCACCCCGGCGAATCCGCCGTGCCGCACGGCGACCTCGGCGGGCCGCCCGGTGACGACGGCCACCGCGGCGATCTTCGGCGCGAGGGCCGCGAGCGCGGGGACGGCGCCGGGGTGGGCCCGCGCGTCCTCGGGGTTCTCGACGATCGGCGCCAGGGTGCCGTCGAAGTCGAGGGCGACCAGGGCGGCCGACGGCCGTGCCGTGATCGCGTCCAGCGCGGCGCGGCCGGCCGCGGTGACGGGAACGGGGAGGGGAAGGGATCCGGGTGCCGTGGAGTGCGTCCCGTGCTGCGTCTCTTGGGTGCCCATACCGCGACGATAGCCAACGGCCGGTCCGGCTACCGCTCCGCCCGCCGCGCTTCGCGCACCCTGCGCAGCCTGTTCACCGTGACCGGGTCGTGGGCCAGCGCCCGCGGGTCGTCGAGCAGGGCGTTCAGGAGCTGGTAGTAGCGGACCGGGGACAGGTCCAGCTCCTCGCGTATCGCCCGCTCCTTCGCGCCGGGCCCGGGGAAGCCGCGCCGCTCCAGGGCGAGGACGCCCCGCTCCCGCGCCCCCAGCCCGTCCGTGTCCGCTCGCCGTTCCATGCCCGCACGGTAGCGCCCCCCACCGACATCGCGGCTCATTCGCCGGACGCGGTCTCCGCCGCCGTGGCCGCGGTCTGCAGCGCGCCCAGCACGTCGGCCGGGCTGCCGTTCTCGGTCACGATCCCGCCGATGCGCTTCTTGATCTCCGCGCTGACCGTGGCCCAGGAGGTCCGTCCGACGGGGTAGCTCTCGGAGAGCGGGAGCTCCTCCAGGAAGGGCTGGAGGTCGGCGTCCTGCGGGGCCGCGCCCATCACCAGGGAGGCCGAGGTGGTGACGGGCAGCAGGTCGTACTCGCGGGAGAAGTCGAGGACGTTCTTCTCGCTGTAGACGAAGTCGAGGAAGTCGCCGATCTGCTCGCGGTGCCCGTTCTGCTTGAAGGCGGTCATCCAGTCGGCGACGCCCAGGGAGGACTTGCTCGGGCCGTCGAGGCCGGGCATCGGCACCATGCCGAACTTCACGCCCTTGCGCTGGGCGGCCTTCATCAGCGAGGGATGCCCGTTGAGCATGCCCACGTCGCCGGCGGTGAACGCGGCGAACGCCGCGGCCCGGTTCAGCTTGCCGGGGGCGACCGGTCCGGTGAGGCCCTTGCCGACCAGCTCGTCCTTCAGCCAGTCGAACGTGTCGACGTTCTCGGCGGAGTCGAGGCTGTAGCTGCTGACGGTCTGGGTGTAGCCGCCCCCGCCGCTGAGCAGCCACTGCAGGGTCTCGGCCTGTGCCTCCTCGGGCCCGAGGGGCAGCGCGTAGGGGTACTTCACGCCCTGTGCCTTGAGCGCCCTGGCGTCCTTGGCGAGTTCGGCCCAGGTGGTGGGCGCGCTGATGCCGGCCTTGGCGAAGAGGGTCTTGTTGTAGAACAGCAGCCGCGTGGAGGAGGCGAACGGCAGGCCGTACTGCACGCCGCGCACCTTGCCCGCGTCGGCGAGCCGGGGCACGAAGTCGGCCTCGACGGGGATGGAGACCACGTCGCCGACCTTGTAGAGCCGGTCGGCGGCGGCGTAGTCCGCGTACGCGCCGATCTGCGCCATGTCGGGGGCCCTGCCCTCGTCGACCATGGCCTTGACCTTGGCGTCGACGTCGTTCCAGGAGTACACGGTGACGTCGACGGTGACGCCCGGATGGTCCTTCTCGTACGCCTTGACGAGCTGGTCCCAGTACTTCTTGGAACTGTTGGCGCCGCTGTCGCCGTAGTCGGCGGCGACGAGCCGGAGAGTGACGTCGTCGGAGCCTCCGGTCAGTCCGCAGCCGGCGAGGACCGCCGCCATGCCGAGGGCGGACGCCGCCGCGATCGTCCCTGACTTTCGTGCCCGCTGCACCGAACCGCTCCCATCGCCGTCTGACTGGCCGAGCAACTGATTGCTCATACCAATGGATCCGTTATCCGGAGTAAGGTCTACACCACCCAGTGGACTAGACCTCTCGCGGGTCCGCGGGCCACACTGTCCCCGTGAGACATGTCATCGCCCTCGACGTGGGCGGCACCGGGATGAAGGCCGCCCTCATCGGCGCGGACGGCGCCGTGCTGCACCGCGCCCGCCGGGTCACCGGGCGCGAACACGGCCCCGACGCCGTGGTCTCCGCCATCCTCGACTTCGCCGCCGACCTGCGCGAACAAGGAGCCGAGCGGTTCGGCGAACCCGCCGCGGCGGCCGGCGTCGCCGTCCCCGGCATCGTCGACGAGGCGAACGGCGTCGCCGCCTACGCGGCCAACCTGGGCTGGCGGGACGTCCCCCTGCGCGCCCTCCTCGCCGACCGCCTCGGCACTCCCGTCGCCCTGGGCCACGACGTGCGCACCGGCGGCCTCGCCGAGGGCCGGATCGGCGCGGGCCGCGGCGCGGACCGGTTCCTGTTCGTGGCCCTGGGCACCGGCATCGCCGGCGCGATCGGCGTCGACGGCCGGGTGGAGGCGGGCGCGCACGGCTTCGCCGGCGAGATCGGCCATGTCGTCGTACGCCCCGGCGGAACCCCCTGCCCGTGCGGGCAGCGCGGCTGCCTGGAGCGGTACGCCTCGGCGGCGGCGGTCGGCGAGGCGTGGGCGGCGGCCGCCGGGGACCCGGACGCCGACGCCGCGCACTGCGCGAAGGCCGTCGCGGCCGAAGACCCCGACGCCGTCCGGGTCTGGCAGCGAGCCGTGGACGCCCTCGCCGACGGCCTGGTCACCGCCGTCACCCTGCTGGACCCGCGCACGCTCGTCATCGGTGGCGGGCTCGCCGAGGCCGGGGAAACCTTGTTCACACCGCTGCGGGAAGCGGTCCGCCGCCGGGTGACCTTCCAGAAACTCCCGGAGATCGTCCCCGCGGCCCTGGGCGACGGCGCCGGCTGCCTGGGCGCGGGACTGCTCGCCCGGGATCTCCTCGACACAACCGACGGCATGGAGGTAACCCCCTGATGGCCACCCCCCTAGGGGCGCGGGACGCGACACCGAGCGGCCCCGCCGCGAGCGCGCGACCGGCCACGACGCACCCGCGGCCCGCTGCCGGCGCACGCAGGCAGGTGCTCACCGGCGCCCGGGTGGTGCTGCCCACCGGCACGGTGCCCGACGGACGCGTGACGATCGACGGCACGAAGATCGCCGCCGAAGCGCCGCACGGGACCCCGCAGGGAACCCTCGTCGACGTGTCCGGACACTGGCTGGTGCCCGGCTTCGTCGACCTGCACAACCACGGCGGCGGCGGAGCCTCCTTCTCCGGTACGGCGGAGGACGTCCACCGGGCCGTCCACACCCACCGCCTGCACGGCACCACCACCCTCGTCGCCTCGACCGTCACCGACGACATGGACGTCCTCGTCCGCCAGGCCGGCCTGCTGAGCGAGCTGGCCGAGCAGGGCGACCTGGCCGGCATCCACTTCGAGGGTCCCTTCATCTCGCCCTGCCGCAAGGGCGCGCACTCCGAGGCGCTCCTGCGCGACCCGGACCCGGCCGAGGTCCGCAAGCTGATCGACGCGGCGCGCGGCCAGGCCAGGATGCTGACCCTCGCGACGGAACTCCCTGGCGGCCTGGACTCCGTACGGCTGCTCGCCGAACACGGCGTGATCGCCGCCGTCGGGCACACCGACGCCACCTACGAGCAGACGGTTCAGGCCATCGAGGCCGGAGCCACCGTCGCCACCCACCTCTTCAACGCGATGCCGCCCCTCGGGCACCGCGCCCCCGGACCGATCGCCGCCCTCCTGGAGGACGAGCGGGTGACGGTCGAGCTGATCAACGACGGCACGCACCTGCACCCGGCCGCCCTGGAACTGGCGTTCCGGCACGCGGGCCCGGGCCGGGTCGCGTTCATCACGGACGCGATGGACGCCGCCGGCATCGGCGACGGCCGCTACCTGCTCGGCCCGCTGGAGGTCGAGGTCAGCGAGGGCGTCGCCCGCCTCGTGGAGGGCGGCTCGATCGCCGGCTCCACCCTCACGCTGGACCGCGCCTTCCAGCGGGCGGTGACCGTCGACCGCATCCCGGTCGAGGACGTGGTCGCGGCCCTGTCCGCCAACCCGGCCCGCCTGATCGGCATGGACGACCGCATCGGCTCCCTGGAGCCCGGCAAGGACGCCGACCTGGTCCTGCTGGACGAGGACTTCGAGGTCAAGGGCGTGATGCGCAAGGGGGTTTGGGCAGTGGATCCCCAACTGGCCTGAAACGTCCGCCCGTACGGCGCCGGTGGCCGACCCGAGCACTGGGCCGGTCGCCGTCTCTTTGGCATGATCAGGCCTCCGGAAGCGCGGAAGCCGCGCCTACGGCCCGTACGCGTGCCCGTCGAGGGAGGTCGGCCCCGTGATCCTCACCGTCACCCTGAACACCGCTCTCGACCTCACGTATCACGTGCCCGCGCTGCGACCGCGCGCCTCGCACCGGGTGAGCGACGTACGGGAGCGGCCCGGCGGCAAGGGGCTGAACGTCGCCCGGGTGCTGGCGGCCCTCGGCCACGAGGTGACGGTGACCGGTTTCACGGGCGGCGCCACCGGCCGGCGCGTGCGGGAACTGCTCACCGGCACAGCGGGGGTGACGGACGCGCTCGTGCCCGTCGCCGGCGCCACCCCCCGCACCATCGCCGTCGTCGACTCCGGCGCCGGCGACACCACGCGGCTCAACGAACCCGGCCCGGTCATCGCGCCGGCCGAGTGGTCCGCCTTCCAGGAGGCGTACGGGGGGCTGCTCGGCGACGCCGACGCGGTGGCCCTGTGCGGCAGCCTGCCGCCGGGGGTGCCGGTGGGCGCGTACGCGCTCCTGGTGCGCGAGGCGCGGGCCGCGGGCGTCCCCGTCCTGCTGGACACCAGCGGGGAGCCGCTGCGCCGGGGGATCGCCGCCCGCCCGGACATCGTCAAGCCGAACGCCGACGAACTCGCCGAACTGACCGGCTCCCACGAGCCGTTGCGCGCGACCCAGGACGCCCGCAGGCGCGGGGCCCGGTCGGTGGTGGCCTCACTCGGCGCCGGCGGCCTGGTCGCGACGACCCCGGAGGGCCGCTGGCGCGCCACTCCGCCGGCCCGCGCCCGCGGCAACCCGACGGGCGCCGGCGACTCCGTGTGCGCGGGCCTGCTGTCGGGCCTGGTCGAACACCTCGCCTGGCCGGACCGCCTGTCCCGAGCGGTAGCCCTGTCCGCGGCGACGGTCCCGACCCCGACAGCGGGCGAGTTCGACCGGGCGGCCTACGAGGCGCTGCTGCCCACGATCACCCTCACCGCAGAGGCCACGGCGGCGTGAGCCCCGGGCAGGCCGGTCAGTTCTTGACCTGACCGGCCTTCAAGTACAACTGGTCGAGCAGGACGTTGCACTTGTCGCCGTCCTGGCAGGAGACCGAGATCGTGTTGGTGCCCTTGGTCAGCGCGGGCCATGCGTAGGTCTTCGTCCAGCCCTTGGCGAAGTCGCCGTCCTTGGCATGGGCGAAGTTACCCAGGTTGAGCTTGCTGCCGAAGGTCTTGCCGTTCACGGTGAGCGTCATCGACTGGTCTTCACCGGCGGCGCTGTAGTGCGCGAAGACGGTGTAAGTGCCGTCGGACGGGATGCCGTCGACCGTCCAGGTGACAGAGTTCCCGACCTGGTTGAGGTTGCCGACGTAGACGCCGCCGGCGGCGTCCGCGCCCTTGACGTCCGAGGCCAGCGCGGCGGAGCCGCCCAGGCTCAGCGCCTTCGCGTCGATGGCGGGCAGGTCCGCCTTGCTGTCGTCACCGGAGGCCGACGCGCTCGGCGAGGGGCTTCCCGACGCGTCGGCCGAGGACGAGACCTGGGCGCCCGCCTTGTTGTCGTCGTTTTTGTCGGAGTCGCCGCCCGCCATCGCCACCGCGATGCCGATCACGACCGCGGCGACCACCGCCACCGCGCCGATCAGCAGGCCCTTGGTGTTCGGGCCACGACCGCGTCCGCCGCCGTTCTGCGCGGGCTGCCGACCGGTGGGGGTTCCGCCGCCGAAGTTCTCGGGCGCCGCGTAGTGCGCGTTCGGCCGGCCGTACGCGGCTTGCTGCGGGACCGTGGGCGGCTGTCCGTACTGCGCCGTCTGCTGCTGCGACTGCTGTCCGTTGCGGCGCTCGCCGACCGCGCGCACTCTGCTGACCGAGTTCGGGTAGCCGTAGCCACCACCGGACGGCGGCTGGGCGCCGTTGGCCTGGCCGTCGGCGTAGAGGTAGCCGAACGGGTCGTCGTCCTCGGGCGTGCTGGCCCCGTTGTTGCCGGACGTCATCCCTTGGTACTCCTCAGCAGTGCGGGTCGGATGCGATGATGCGGTCAGACTGGCGAGCCTACCCGCTCCGGATGGCCCAAACAGGTGACTCTTCCCGCATCAGCTCGCTGACCTGGTGATCATCCGGCCCGTCGGTGCTGTTTGGGACGAGATCGTTTCTCGACGTACATGCGCTCGTCGGCGGACTTCAGCACTTCGTCCGCGGTCATCCCGCAATGCGCCCAGCCGATGCCGAAGCTGGCGCCCACCCGCACGGCCCGGCCCTCGGCGCGGATCGGCTGGATGATCTCGTTGCGCAGGCGTACGGCGAGGTCGGCGGCGTCGGCGCGGCCGAGGCCGTCGGCGAGGATCACGAACTCGTCGCCGCCGAGCCGGGCGACCGTGTCGCCGTCGCGGACCTGGCGGGAGAGCCGGCGGGCGACCTCGATGAGCACCGCGTCCCCCGCGTTGTGCCCGAACCGGTCGTTGATCGACTTGAAGCCGTCGAGGTCGCAGAAGAGGACCGCGAGCCCCTTGGCGCCGTCGTCGCGGTCGTCCTCGGGGGCGGCGGTGTGCACATGGTGGTCGTAGCCGTCGAAGGACTCCGCGCCGCCGGGCCGGTAGTCAAAGCCGTCCCCGTGGGCGTCGAAGGCGACGTGGCCGAAGCCCGTGTCCATGGCGTCGACGACCGCGGGATGGGTGGACTGGGGGCGCTGACAGAGCCGGGCGGACAGGCGCGAGCGCAGTTCCGCGGAGTTCGGCAGGCCGGTGAGGGAGTCGTGCGAGGCGCGGTGGGCGAGCTGGAGCTCGCGGCGCTTGCGGTCCTCTATGTCCTCGACGTGGGTGAGCAGGAAGCGCGGCCCGTCGG
>NZ_JBHVYK010000055.1:0-55111 GCF_042880855.1 Streptomyces sp. NPDC058291 | reverse complement strand
GGGTTCGGTGAACCCGGGGGCGCCCCGCTGTCGTCGGTGCGGGTCAGCCGGTGTTGCGCAGGCCCGCCGCCACGCCGTTGACGGTGAGGAGGAGGGCCCGGGCGAGGAGCGGGTCGGGTTCGGCGCCGGCGGCGGCTTCGTCGCGCTGGCGCTTGAGCAGGGTGACCTGGAGGTGGGAGATCGGGTCGAGGTAGGCGTCGCGGATGCTGAAGGTCTGCTTGAGGGCGGGGGTGGCGTCGAGCAGCTCGCGTTCACCGGTGACCTTGAGGACTTCGGCGACGGTGAGGGCGTGTTCGGCCTTGATGGTGTCGAAGACGTGGCGGAGCTCGTCGGGGACGAGGGTGTCGACGTAGTGCTGGGCGATGCGCAGGTCGGTCTTGGCGAGGGTCATCTCGACGTTGGAGATGAAGTTGCGGAAGAAGTGCCACTGTTCGTGCATCTCGTCGAGCATGGTGTCCAGGCCCGACTCGCGCAGGGCCTTGAGGCCGGAGCCGACGCCGTACCAGCCGGGGACGATCTGCCGCGACTGGGTCCAGCCGAACACCCACGGGATGGCGCGCAGGCCGTCGAGCGAGACGCCGGAGCCGGGGCGGCGGGAGGGCCGGGAGCCCAGGTGCAGGTCGGCGAGCTGGTCCACCGGTGTCGACGCGAGGAAGTACGTCGGCAGGTCCGGGTCCTCGACGAGGGCGCGGTAGGCGGCGTGGGCGGCGTCGGAGACGACGTCCATGGCCGCGTCCCAGCGGGCGAGGGCTTCGTCGGACTGGCGGGGCGCGGTGTGCAGGGCGGAGGCCTGCAGGGTGGCGGCGACCGTCAGTTCCAGGTTCTCCCTGGCGAGGGAGGGGATGAGGTACTTGTCGGAGATGACCTCGCCCTGTTCGGTGACCTTGATCTCGCCCTCCAGGGTGCCCCAGGGCTGGGCGAGGATGGCGTCGTGGGAGGGGCCGCCGCCGCGGCCGACGGTGCCGCCGCGGCCGTGGAAGAGGCGCAGGCGGACGCCGTAGCGGTGGGCGACGTCGCGCAGTCGGCGCTGGGCGCGGTGGATCTCCCATTGGCTGGTGGTGATGCCGCCGAACTTGGAGGAGTCGGAGTAGCCGAGCATGACTTCCTGGACGTCTCCGCGCAGTGCGACCAGTCGGCGGTACGACGGGTCGGAGAGCATGTCCTCCAGGATGGTGTCGGCGGCCTTGAGCTCGTCGGTGGTCTCCAGGAGGGGGACGATGCCGATCTTGGCCCAGCCGGCGTGCAGGTCGACGAGTCCGGCTTCGCGGGCGAGGACGGCGGCGGCGAAGACGTCGTCGGCGCCCTGGCACATGGAGATGATGTAGGACTCGATGACCTCGGGTCCGAAGACCTCCAGGGCGCGCTTGACGGTGAGGAAGACGCCGAGGGTCTTCTCCCCGGCGGCGTCGACGGGGGCCGGGGTGGGGGCGAGCGGCCTGCGTGACCTGAGTTCCTTGGCGAGGAGCTTGGTGCGGTACTCGCGGGGCATGTCGGCGTAGCGCCAGGATTCCTCGCCGAGGCGGTCGAAGAGCTGGCCGAGGGCGTGGTGGTGGGCGTCGGCGTGTTCGCGGACGTCCATGGTGGCGAGCTGGAGGCCGAAGGCGGCGAGGGTGCGGATGGTGCGGTTCATGCGGCCGTCGGCGAACAGGCCGCCGCGGTGTTCGCGCAGGGAGGTCTGGATGAGGGTGAGGTCGTGGAGGAGCTCGCCGGTGCCGAGGTAGTCGCGGCCGGGCTCGTGGGGGGTGCCCTTGGCGAGGCGCTGCTTGGTGTTCTCGAGCTTCTGGCGGATGCAGGTGGCCTTGAGCCGGTAGGGCTCTTCGGCGTTGAGGCGCTTGTAGCGGGGGCTGATCTCGGGGAGCCGTTCGAGGTCGGCGCCGAGGGAGGTGAGGAGTTCCTCGGTGGCGCCGGTGTAGCGGATGGAGTTCGACAGGAAGCCGCGGAGTTCGTCGATGGTCTCCAGGGCGTCGTTGATGCCGTGCTCGTGCTGGAGGATGAGGACGTCCCAGGTCACGGCGGGGGTGACGTTGGGGTTGCCGTCGCGGTCGCCGCCGATCCAGGTGCCGAAGGTGAGGGGGCGGGTGTCGTCGGGGAGCGTGACGCCGACGCGTTCCAGTTCCGCCGTCAGGTCTTCGAGGACGTCGCCCACGGCGTTCGCGTGGAGTTCGTCGAGGTAGTAGATGGCGTTGCGCGCCTCGTCGGTGGGCTCGGGGCGTACGACGCGCAGTTCGTCGGTCTGCCACACGAGGTCGATGCTCTCGGCGAGGCGGGTGTCGTGGCGGCGGCGGTCGGACTCGATGACGGGGGTCTCGAGGAGTGCGGCGATGCGCCGGAGCTTGTTGAGCACCGACCGGCGTGCGGCTTCGGTGGGGTGCGCCGTGAAGACGGGGCGGACGTTGAGGTGGCGGACCATCTGCTGGACGTGCTCGGGGTCGGCGTCCTTGAGGCGGTCGGCGGTGCGGGCGAGGAGGCCGCCCTCGGCGGCGCGGCGCTCGCGCAGTTCGCGGCCGCGGTGGACCTGCTCGGTGACGTTGGCCAGGTGGAAGTAGGTGGAGAAGGCGCGGACCAGCTTGGCCGCGGTCTCCAGTTCGATGCCCCGCAGGAGTTCGGCGGCGGCTTCGCCGTCCTCTCGGGTGAGGCGGCGGACCTTCTCGACCAGGTCGAGGAGCTCGGGACCCTCCTGCCGGACGAGGGTCTCCCCGAGGAGATCACCCAGTCGGCGGATGTCGGCGCGCAGCTCGGTGCTGGTGGTCGTGGTGGCCTGGCCAAGGTCGTCGGCACTGCTCACAGGTGCGGCTCCTTGCAGTGTTGAAGCTCGTCCGGGAGGGAACTCGGCGTCCGGCCTGGCGGCACAGGCCGCATACGGGCCGGACATCCGGGAAGAAAAACAGAAGCGGACCGCGCTGTCCGACCGTCTCCAAGGATAGGTGTCCTCGGGGACGCGCAGGTTGGCGGGCTCTTGCCGCGGGGCGGTGCGCTGCCATACTTACGAAGCCGTAGGTTACGGAACCGTAGGGATGGCGCCCAGGTTCCGCGGTACGGCACCCTCCCTTCTCCCAAGACCCCCCAGGGGACGCGCATGACCACAGGCTCCAACGTGATCCAGGACCATTCGAAGGCGCCGGACGGCACCACTCCGCCCTCGGCCACTCTGGGTGGCGAGCAGAAGCGATCGATCGAACAGATCATGCTGCTGATCTTCATCGTCGTTCCGTTCCTCGCGGTGCTGGCGGCGGTGCCGCTGGCATGGGGCTGGGGGGTGAGCTGGCTGGACATGGGGCTGCTGGTCTTCATGTACTTCCTCGGCTGCCACGGCATCACGATCGGTTTCCACCGGTACTTCACGCACGGTTCGTTCAAGGCGAAGCGGCCGCTCCGGATCGCGTTGGCGGTCATGGGCTCCATGGCGGTGGAGGGGCCGCTGGTGCGCTGGGTGGCCGATCACCGCAAGCACCACAAGTTCTCCGACGCGGAGGGCGACCCGCATTCGCCGTGGCGGTTCGGGGAGAGCGTGCCGGCGCTGATGAAGGGCCTGTGGTGGGCCCACATCGCCTGGATGTTCGACGAGGAGCAGACGTCGCAGGAGAAGTACGCGCCGGATCTGATCAAGGACCCGGCGATCCGTGCGATCTCGCGCCAGTTCGTGCTGTTCACGGTGCTGTCGCTGGCGATCCCGCCGCTGGTGGGCGGGCTGGTGACGATGTCCTGGTGGGGCGCGTTCACGGCGTTCTTCTGGGGCTCGCTGGTGCGGGTGGCTCTGCTGCACCACGTGACGTGGTCGATCAACTCGATCTGCCACGCGGTGGGCAAGCGTCCCTTCAAGTCCCGGGACCGGTCGGGCAACGTGTGGTGGCTGGCGGTCCTGTCCTGCGGCGAGTCCTGGCACAACCTGCACCACGCCGACCCGACGTCGGCGCGGCACGGGGTGATGCGGGGCCAGGTGGACTCCTCGGCCCGCTTCATCCGGTGGTTCGAGATGCTCGGCTGGGCGTACGACGTGCGCTGGCCGTCACGCTCGCGTATCGATTCGCGCCGTAACACCGGTGAGGGCGGCTCCCGGCAGGGGAGGGCGGCCGCCGAGGCGGCATGATTGACGGTGTGGCGACCGATCCCAGCAATACCTCCAGTCCCAACGGTGAAGTAAAACCGCGGCGCGCGCGTCGCACCAGGATGACGGGGGCGGAGCGTCGGCAGCAGTTGCTGGAGATCGGTCGCACCCTGTTCGCGGAGAAGGGCTTCGAGGGCACGTCGGTGGAGGAGATCGCGGCGAAGGCCGGGGTGTCCAAGCCGGTGGTGTACGAGCACTTCGGCGGCAAAGAGGGGTTGTACGCGGTCGTGGTGGACCGGGAGATGCGCCGACTGCTGGACATGGTCACGTCGTCGTTGACGGCGGGCCATCCGCGCGAACTCCTCGAACAGGCGGCGTTCGCGCTCCTGGACTACATCGAGGAGTACACGGACGGCTTCCGCATCCTGGTCCGCGACTCCCCCATCCCGCAGTCCACGGGGTCGTTCGCCTCGCTGATCTCCGACATCGCCACGCAGGTGGAGGACATCCTGGGCCGTGAGTTCAAGAACCGCGGTTTCGATCCGAAGCTGGCTCCGCTGTACGCGCAGGCCCTGGTCGGCATGGTCGCCCTGACCGGGCAGTGGTGGCTGGACGTGCGTCGCCCGAAGAAGGCGGAGGTGGCCGCGCATCTGGTGAACCTGTCCTGGCACGGCCTGGACGGTCTGGAGGCCAAGCCCCGGCTGATCGGGCACCGCAAGAGCTGAGCGGCGGCAGCGCGCCGCCCGCGCGTCGCGCACGCCGTGCGCGAAGCGTGCGTGGGCGCGCACACGGTCCGATGCGCGGAACAGGCCCCCCGTCCGTGGGACGGGGGGCCTGTTCCGCTTGCGTGGATCCGTGTGCGTGGATCCGTGTGCGTGGATCCGTGTGCGTGGATCCGTACGCGTGGGCCGGTCAGTGCTTGAAGACGTCCTTCGTCTTCTCCTTCGCCTGGCGCGCGTCGCCCTTGGCCTGGTCGGCGCGACCCTCGGCTTCGAGCCGCTCGTTGCCCACGGCGCGGCCGGCCGCTTCCTTGGCCTTGCCCTTGGCCTGCTCCATCTTCGCCTTGGACTTCTGCTCGCCTGCCACTGTTCATCACTCCCAGTCAGGTTTGCGTGCGCTCTCTGAACAGCGGGTGACCCGCCTGGCCCGCTTCAAACCTGCCGCTCGACGCCATCGACGAGCTGGCCCACGATCCCCGCCCGGTGGGCTCGGCTCCCTACGGATCACCCGACCTCCGGCGCCTCCGCGTGGGCGGCTACCGCGTCCTGCACGCCATCGACGACGACGTCGTCCGCCTCCTCGTCACCCATCTGGGCCGCACCCCCTGAATTCAGCCCGCCTTCGTGGCGACGGCGAACAGGCGGCGGAACGGCAGGACGGTGCCGTACCCGGCTCTCGGGTAGGCCTCGCGCAGCAGGTCGCGGTATTCGGCGACGAAGGCGTCGCGGGCCTCGGGGTCGTCGGCGAGGGCGTCGAGGGCGGGGCGCAGTCCGGTGCCCTTGACCCAGTCCAGGACGGGGTCCTCGCCCTGCAGGACATGCAGGTAGGTCGTGGTCCACACGTCGGTGGCGCAGCCGAGGCGGGCCAGCCGGTCGAGGTAGACGGTGGGTGGGTGGACGGAGTCCTCGTGGCGCAGGACGTGGCCGAGGCGGCTTTTCCAGCGGACGCCGCCGGCGAGCTCGCGCATCAGGGCGTGCAGGGGCGCGTCGCTGTTGTGGGGCACCTGGAAGGCGAGGGTTCCGCCCCGGGCGAGGCCGTCCTGCCAGCCGGCGAAGGCGTCGAGGTGGCCGGGGACCCACTGCAGGGCGGCGTTGGACACGAGCAGGTCGTAGGTCTCGGCGGGCGCCCAGTCGGCGAGGTCGGCGTGGGCGAAGTCGAGGCTCGGGCCCGCGTGGGCGGCCGCCTCGGCGAGCATCCGGGGCGAGTTGTCGTAGCCGGTGATACGGGCGGTGGGCCAGCGGTCGGCGAGGACGACGGTGAGGTGGCCGGGGCCGCAGCCGAGGTCGGCGACGCGGGGCGGATCGCCGGGCAGGCCGGGGACACGGGCGAGGAGGTCGGCGAAGGGCCGGGCGCGGTGACCGGCGTGGCGCAGGTACTGGGCCGGGTCCCAGGAGGGGTTCGTCGTCATGGCCCGACTCTCCCCCTGATTTATCTTGACGTCAAGAGACTCGACATCAAGAGACTTCATGTCGACACAACCACTACACTGATCGTCATGGAGGACGAGGTCGATCGGCTGGTCGCAGCGTGGCGCCGGGAGCGCCCGGACCTCGACGTGGAGCCGCTGGAAGTACTCAGCCGGGTGAGCAGACTGGCCCGGCACCTGGACCGGGCCCGCCGGCTGGCGTTCTCCGAGCACCAGCTGGAGCCGTGGGAGTTCGACGTCCTGACGGCGCTCCGGCGCGCGGGAGCGCCGTACCAGCTCTCGCCCGGGCAGTTGCTGACGCAGACGCTGGTGACCTCGGGCACGATGACCAACCGCATCGACCGCCTCGCGAAGAAGGGCCTGGTGGAGCGGCTGCCGGACCCGAGCGACCGGCGCGGGGTGCTGGTCCGCCTCACCGACGACGGCAAGGACCGCGCCGATCAGGCGCTCGCCGGCCTGCTCGACCAGGAGCGGGCGATCCTCGCCGAGCTCTCGTCGGCCCAGCGGGGCGAACTGGCGGGCCTGCTACGCCAGTTGACCGCCCCGTTCGACAACATCCCCGGCTGAGGGCCAGCCGGGCTGATCGGTCGTGCCGCTCTCAGGCGGTGTGGGTCTCCTCCGGCCTGATCTGCGCGGCGGGCTCGAGATCGACCGGCCCGACGCCCGCCCGGCGCGCGAGGGCGACCGCGGCGAGCGTGGAGTGCACGCCCAGTTTGCCGAGGACGTTCTGCATATGGGTGCGGACGGTGTGCGGGGACAGGAACAGGCGCTCGGCGACGGCCTTGCGCCCCAGCCCCGCCACCATGCACCGCAACACCTCGCGTTCCCTGGGCGTGAGGGACTCCACCAGGCGCTCGCTCTCCGTGCGGTGTCTGCGGGCGGCCGTCAACTCCCGCAGGACGCCGGTCAGCAGTGCCGGGGGCAGATGCGTCTCCTCGCGCAGCACGCCCCGGATGACGCTCAGCAGGCGGGACAGCGAGCAATCCTTCGCCACCCAGCCCGACGCCCCCGCCTGCAGCGCGAGGGCCGCGCGGCGCGGGTCGTCCTTCTCGGCGAGCACGACGACGCGGAGGTGGGGCTGCGCGCTGCGCACGCCGGTGACCAGCGATATCCCGTCGACGAGCCCGTCCTCCCCCAGTTCCTGCACGGGCACGGCGGGCCGTATGCCGGGCAGCGTGCCGCCCAGGTCGGCGTCGACGAGGAGCACGTCGTACCGGCGCCCCTCGGCGGCCGCGCGCTCCAGACTGCGCAGCGCCGCCGGGCCGCTGCCGGCCGCGGACACGTCGACGTCCGGCTCGGCGGCCAGAGCCGCGGCGAGCGACTCGGCGAAGATACGGTGATCGTCGACGACCAGTACACGGATGCGAACCACGAAACCCCCTTCCCCAAGCTCCTTGACAGAGCAGGGGATACCCCAAAGGCCCGGAGACGGAGAACGACGACCGGCGCGGAGACGACGCCCGGAGAGGGCGTCATGACCGCACGGCCGCCGCCGTGCAGAGACTGCTACCCCACCGCGGGCGTCGTACCCGGCTGTCTCGCCCCCTGATCAGCGCCGGCCCCCACCGGTGTTGTTCACAGGGTAGGGCCGCGGGCTGACAGCGGAAGGCGATTTGCAGAACTAATGGACCGACGCGTTTATGGTGTGCCGCATGTTTCGTCTTGAGACAGAAGTCGACAGGACTCGGCGCGATCTTCTCCGTTCCCGGCTGCTGGCCGCCAACACGGAGGCCTCACCGGTGCTGCGCGCCCTGCGCGGCACCCCGGCCGAACGCGAGTCGCCGTTGCACGTGTGGGCGTGCGGTCCCGGGGGCGAACTGGCCGGCGGCCTGGTGGGCCACACCTGGACGGCCTGGCTGCACGTCGCCCATCTCTGGGTCGACGCCCGCCATCGCGGCGCGGGCCTGGGCTCCCGGCTCCTGGCCGAGGCGGAACGCGCCGCCCGCGACGAACGGGGCTGCACCCGGGTCCGCCTGGAGACCTGGGACTTCCAGGCCCCGGACTTCTACCGGCGGCACGGCTACGAGGTGGTCTGCACGATCGAGGACTACCCGCCGGGCATCACGGAGTACACGCTGATCAAGCGCCTCACGCACGAACCGGGGTGAGGCGTTCTGCGCCCCACCCCGGTGACGTCCGTTCCCGTGCGTCCGGCCCGGTTCAGCCCACGCGTCGCGCCCCCGCGGACGGGACCGCCTCGAACACCCGCGGAGCCTTCAGCCCCGCGGCGGCGAACGCCTCCTCGACGGCCTTGGTGAGCGCGTCGACGTCGGCGGCCTCCGCGAGGACGATCGCCGAGCCGCCGAACCCGCCGCCGGTCATCCGCGCGCCCAGCGCGCCGTGCGCGAGCGCGGTGTCGACGACGAGGTCCAGTTCGGGGCAGGAGACCCGGAAGTCGTCCCGCAGCGAGGCGTGACCGGCCGTCAGGACCGGCCCGACGGCCCGGGTGTCGCCGCCCGACTCCAGGAGGGCGACCACCTGCTCCACGCGCTGGTCCTCCGTCACCACATGGCGCACCAGGCGGCGGACCTCCTCGTCGTCGAGGCGGGCGAGCGCCGCGTCCAGGTCGGCGTAGGCGATGTCGCGCAGTGCGTCGACGCCGAGGAGCGCGGCGCCCTTCTCGCAGCCGGCCCGCCGCTTGCCGTACTCGCCGCCGCTGTGGGCGTGCGTGACCTGGGTGTCGACGACCAGCAGGCGCAGGCCCTCGGCGGCCAGGTCGAGGGGGATCTGCTTCTGGGAGAGGTCGCGGGTGTCGAGGAACAGCGCGTGGCCGGCCTCGCAGCACGCGGACGCCGTCTGGTCCATGATGCCGGTGGGGGCGCCGACGTAGACGTTCTCGGCGCGCTGGCACAGGCGGGCGAGCTGCCAGCCCTGGAGCCCGAGCTCGAACAGGTCGTTCAGGGCCAGGGCCACGACGACCTCGAGGGCCGCGGACGACGACAGGCCCGCGCCCGACGGGACCGTCGAGGACAGGTGGACGTCGGCGCCGGTCACCGGGTGACCGGCCTCGCGCAGGGCCCAGACGACCCCGGCGGGGTACGCCGTCCACTTCTTGTCGGACTCGGGCGTCAGGTCGTCCAGACGCAGTTCGGCGACGCCGCTGTCGAGGTCGGCCGAGTGCAGCCGCAGCACGCCGTCCGTACGCCGGGAGACCGCCGCGACGGCGATGTGCGGCAGCGCGAAGGGCATCACGAAGCCGTCGTTGTAGTCGGTGTGCTCACCGATGAGGTTGACGCGGCCGGGGGCCGCCCACACCCCGTCGGGCTCGGCCCCGTACAGCCGGACGAACCCCTCGCGCACTTCCTGTGCCCCCACTACGACTCCTTTGCGCTGCCGGCGATGTGCTGCGCGAACTGCCACGCGTCCGCGACGATGCCCGCGAGATCCGCGCGGGACGGGTTCCAGCCCAACTGCTCGCGGGCGGTGGCCGCCGAGGCGACCAGGACGGCCGGGTCCCCGCCGCGGCGGGGGGCGACGACCTCGGGGATCGGGTGCCCGGTGACCTTGCGGACGGTCTCGACGACCTCGCGGACCGAGAAGCCGTTGCCGTTGCCGAGGTTGCAGACGAGGTGCTCGCCGGGCTTCGCGGCCGCGACGGCGAGCAGGTGGGCCTCGGCCAGGTCGGCGACGTGGATGTAGTCGCGCACGCAGGTGCCGTCGGGGGTCGGGTAGTCGTCGCCGTAGACCGAGATGGCCTCGCGGCGGCCCTGGGCGACCTGGAGGACGAGCGGGATGAGGTGCGACTCGGGCTCGTGGCGTTCGCCCTGCGCGCCGTACGCGCCGGCCACGTTGAAGTAGCGCAGCGAGACGGCGCCCAGGCCGTGGGCCGCGGCCTCGCCGCTGATCATGTGGTCGACGGCGAGCTTGGAGGCGCCGTAGGGGTTGGTCGGCTTCGTGGGCGCCGACTCGAGGATCGGCACCTCATCGGGCTCGCCGTAGGTGGCGGCGGTGGAGGAGAAGACCAGCTTGCGCACGCCCGCCTCGCGCATCGCGCCGAGCAGCGCCATGGTGCCGCCGACGTTGTTGTCCCAGTACTTCTCCGGCTTGATGACGGACTCGCCGACCTGCGAGAACGCGGCGAAGTGGAGGACGGCGTCGAAGGAGTCGTCGAGCCACTTGGCCGCGTCGCGGATGTCGCCCTCGATGAACGTGGCGCCCGCCGGGACGCCTTCGCGGAAGCCGGTGGAGAGGTTGTCGAGGACGACGACCTCATGGCCCGCCTCCAGCAGGTGCTGGGCGACGACGCCGCCGACATAGCCCGCGCCGCCCGTGACCAGATACTTGCCGCTCGTGCCGGTGGTCCCGCTCATGAACTCGCTACCTCTCGCAGTCGCCGGGCCGCGAACTCCGGCGGCACGTCGTTGATGAAGACGTTCATGCCGGATTCGGAGCCCGCGAGGAACTTCAGCTTGCCGGAAGTGCGGCGGATGGTGAAAAGCTCCAGGTGCAGTCCGAAGTCGTCGCGGTTGACGCCCTCGAACTCCTCCAGCGCGCCGAACGGCGCCTGGTGCCAGGCGGCGATGTACGGCGTCGGAGGCTCGTTCTCCCCGAAGATCCGGTCGAAGCGCCTCAAGAGTTCCAGATAGACCTGGGGGAACTCTGTGCGCGCGTCCTCGTCGAGGGCGAGCAGGTCGGGCACCCGGCGCTTGGGATACAGGTGCACCTCGTAGGGCCAGTGGGCGGCGTACGGCACGAACGCGACCCAGTGTTCACCCTCCAGGACGATCCGCTCGCCCGCGAGTTCACGCTCCAGGACGGCGTCGAAGAGGTTCTCCCCGCCGGTCGCCTCCTTGTGCGCCGCCACCGAACGCAGCATCAGGGCGGTGCGGGGGGTGGTGAACGGGTAGGCGTAGATCTGCCCGTGCGGGTGACCCAGAGTCACACCGATCTCGGCGCCGCGGTTCTCGAAGCAGAACACCTGTTCCACGGAGGGCAGATGCGACAGCTCGGACGTGCGGTCCGTCCACGCCTCGAGGACCAGTGCCGCCTGCTCCTCGGTGAGGTCGGCGAAGGACGCGTTGTGGTCGGAGGTGAAGCAGACCACCTCGCAGCGTCCGGAGTCGCCGGCCAGCGAGGGAAAGCGGTTCTCGAACACGACGGCGTCGTACGACGAGTCCGGGATCTCGCTCAGCCGGTCGCCCTGCGAGGGGCAGAGCGGGCATTCGTCGGCCGGCGGGTGGTAGGTGCGGCCCTGCCGGTGCGAGGCGACGGCGATGGAATCGCCGAGCAGCGGGTCCCGTCGTACCTCCGAAGTGGTGACCGTGGGGTCCAGCGGACGCTTGTCCACCGCGTCGCGCACCGCGTCGTCCCGCTGGTCGTAGTAGATCAGCTCACGACCGTCGGCCAAGCGGGTCGAGGTCTTCTTCACCGCGACTCTCCATCCGTACTTCTAGATCCTCGGACCTAGACCCGTACACCTAGCGAAGCTTCCAACAGAACCAAACACATAAAACCATAAACCCCCACGCGAGTCACCGGCACAACCAAACAAAGAACACCAAGAAGAAGTGAGCAGGGCATGCGAACCCCCACATACGCGGCGCCACAGCTTGCGGCGGAGTTGCGCCTCCCGACGAACTGGCTCGACTACACCATCCTCGGCATCTACTTCGTCGTGGTCCTGGGCATCGGCTTCGCCGCCCGCAGGTCGGTGAAGACCACCCTCGACTTCTTCCTCTCCGGCCGCTCCCTGCCCGCCTGGATCACGGGCCTCGCGTTCATCTCGGCCAACCTGGCCGCCACCGAGATCCTGGGCATGGCCGCGAACAGCGCGCAGTACGGCGCGTACACCGTCCACTGGTACTGGATCGGCGCCATCCCGGCGATGGTGTTCCTGGGCCTGGTGATGATGCCGTTCTACTACGGCAGCAAGGTCCGCTCGGTCCCGGAGTTCCTGCTCCTGCGCTTCGACAAGGGGGCCCACCTGCTCAGCTCGGCCCTGTTCGCCTTCGCCGCCATCCTGATCGCCGGGGTGAACCTGTACGCGCTGGCCATCGTCGTCGAGGCGTTGCTGGGCTGGCCGCAGTGGGTGGCGATCGTGGTCGCGGGCTTCTTCGTGCTGGCGTACATCACGCTCGGCGGTCTGTCCTCGGCGATCTACAACGAGGTCCTGCAGTTCTTCGTGATCCTGGCGGCCCTCATCCCGCTGTCGGTGCTGGGCCTCAAGAAGGTGGGCGGCTGGGGCGGTCTGACCGACAAGCTGACCGCGACCCACGGGGACGACTTCGTCACCGCCTGGGGCGGCACGGGCATCGGCAGCGCCAACCCGCTGGGCGCGAACTGGCTGACGATCGTGCTCGGCCTCGGCTTCGTCCTGTCCTTCGGCTACTGGACGACGAACTTCGCGGAGGTGCAGCGCGCCCTGTCGGCGAAGAACCTGTCGGCGGCCCAGCGCACGCCGCTCATCGCGGCCTACCCGAAGGTCTTCATGGTGTTCCTGGTGATGATCCCGGGCCTGGTGGCGGCGGTCCTGGTCCCGAAGATCGGCACGAGCGGCTCGGACCTGCAGTACAACGACGCGATCCCCTACCTCATGCAGGAACTGCTGCCGAACGGGGTGCTGGGCATCGCGGTGACGGGTCTGCTGGCGGCGTTCATGGCGGGCATGGCCGCGAACATCTCGTCGTTCAACACGGTGTTCACGACCGACATCTGGGCGAGGTACGTGGTGCTGGGCCGGGAGGACGCGTACTACGTCCGGTTCGGCCGCCTGATCACCGCGATCGGCGTGGCCGCGTCGGTGGGCACGGCGTTCCTGGCGTCGTCCTTCTCCAACATCATGAGCTACCTCCAGACGCTGTTCTCCTTCTTCAACGTGCCGATGTTCGTCGTCTTCATCGTCGGCATGTTCTGGAAGCGGGCGTCGAAGAAGTCGGGCTTCTGGGGTCTGCTCGCGGGCACCACGGCGGCGATGGTGAACTACTTCGTCCTCTACAAGCAGGACGTCATCGGCATCCCCACCGACCAGGGCGCCAACTTCGTCTCCGCGATCGCGGGCTTCGTGGCGGGCGCGGTGGTCATGGGGGCGGTGTCGCTGTTCACCGCCCCCAAGCCCGCCGAGGAGCTCCAGGGCCTGGTCTACGGCACCGTCTCCCCCGGCATGGCCGAGCCGCCCGCCGCGGGCGACGACGCCTGGTACCGGCGCCCGGCGCTGCTGGGCTGGGGCGCGATCGTCCTGGCCGCCGCCTGCTACATCCCGTTCTCGTTCTGAGCCCGGCCGCGACCACCGCGGGAGACTGGAGAGACCATGTCCGAGCAATCCGAACCGTCCGAGCGCGACGAGGCCGCCGAGCGGCTGCGGCGGGCGGGATACTCCGAGGCCGACGTCCAGCGCGAGGTCACGGAACTGGAGGAGAAGTCCGCCACCGCGGCCCGCATCTTCGACCTGCGCCGCATCATCGGCGGCCTGTTCGTCGTCTACGGCGTGATCGTCACGATCGCCGGCCTCACGGACAGCGACGCGGAGATCGACAAGGCCCAGGGGATCAACATCAACCTGTGGACCGGCCTGGGCATGCTGGCCCTGGGCGTCTTCTTCCTGGTCTGGCTGAAGCTGCGGCCGGCGGCGCCGGTGACGCCCACGCTGCCGCCGGAGGCGGTGGAGGGCAAGCACCCGCACGGCGAGTAGCGACGGCGCCGCCACGCACAGGGCGGCTCCGGGGCCCGGTCTCGAAACGGGCGGCTCCGGGGACCGGCCTCGAAACGCCGGGCCCCGGAGCCGCCTCGCGTCGTGTCTAGTCCTCGTGGTGGGCGACGTTGGCGTTGACCGCGTCGTCACCGTTGTTGCAGATCTGCTGGGTCGCGTCCTGGTTCGACGACGACCCGAGCAGCGGGAGGTTCAGGTTCGGGATGTTGATCAGACCGAACGAGATGTTCTCCACGTGGTTGGCGCACTGCCGGGAGTCGCCGTCCGACCCGGACTCGTGGGCGGAGGCCGCCCCGGCCCCGGCCAGGCCGAGGCTTCCGATCATGACAGCCACGAGTACGGTCTTGTGAAGCTTGCGCATGACATTCCCTTTTCCGGCGGAGTGACACGGTTCGTCACTGAATGGAACGGTACGATCACCGACCGTATGTCGCGTTGATCGGATCCGCACCTCAAGCGGCGGACGGGGGACGCCGGCATCGGCCTCACGGGGTTCGGTCGTCGGCGTCGTGTCCGGCGATCTCGCCGCTGCGGGCCGCCGCCACCAGGGCGATCGTCACGATCACCGCCGCGCCGACGAAGTGCGTCGACGGCGGGTAGCTCGCCAGGGTGTAGCCGTCCGGGGTCAGGAACACGACGAGGAGCGCCGCGATCGGCAGACCCGCGGTGAGGGCCGCCAGCAGGCCGCGCAGCAGGGGGCGCGCCAGCAGCCACCGCGGGGCGAGCGCCAGGGCGAGGCCGGTGGCCGTGCCCACGGTGACGCCCACCGCCAGGCTGCCGAGCACGGCGAACGCGGCCGCGGCGGTCAGCGCCCGCGCGGTCGCGTACAGGCCGCCGGTCAGGAAGACGAACGCCGCCACCAGGCACAGGACACCGGCGATGCCGGCCGGCCACGCCCCGATCAGCACGCCGAGGCGCGTGCCGCGCCAGACGACCGCGCGTGCTCTCATACGGGCTGTTCCGGTTCGCTCGCCGTGGCGCGCGAACGGTGCGGCAGCGGGCCCGCGCGGTCCAGGAGCCCCGTACGGGCCGCCAGGGCCGCCGCCTCCAGGCGGGAGCCCACGCCGAGTTTCATCAGGACCCGCTGGACGTGGGTGCGCGCCGTGGAAGGGGCGATGCCCATGCCGGCGGCGATCAGCCGGGTGTCCTCGCCGTCGGCGACCCGGACCAGCACCTCGACCTCGCGCGGGGTGAGCATCTCCAGCAGACGCCGGCCCTCGTCGTCCGGCTGCGCGGCCGGGTTGAGCAACTCGCTGAACGCGCCCTGCAGCAGCTGCGGAGCCACCGCGGCCTCGCCCGCCCTCGCCTTCATGATGGCCCGCTCCACGCCCTCTATGCGCTCGTCGTGGCGTACGTAGCCGGAGGCGCCGGCGGCGAAGGCCGCGGCGATGCCCCGCGGGCTCGGCACCGGTCCGAGGACCAGCACGGCCACCTGCGGACGCTCCCGCTTGATGCGCACCACGGGGTCGAAGATGCCCGGCTCGGCCGGGACCGCCGTACCCAGCAGGCACACCTCCGGAGCGCGGTTGATCACCAGTTCCGCCGCGCCCGCGGCCGGCGCCGCCGCGGCGAGCACCCGGTGCCCCCGCAGTTTCAGCGCCGAGGCCAGCGCCTCGGCCAGCAGCCGGTGGTCGTCGACCACCATCAGCCGCACTCCCATCGAGCAGCCCCCCAGTCCCCCCATGGATGCCCACACGGATCCACCCACACGCACCAACGGGGGGCGCCCCCCGGCACCCCCTCTCTTCATGCCCGAGGAAGCTACACGCTTGTTCGACGTTGCGCTCCCCCTACCGGCGAGAACTGCCCGGATCGCCGAAATTCCTCGCATCGGAGGGTCATGCGCGATAAGCGCACGGCCCCGCCCCCGAGCGGGGGCGGGGCCGTGACGGCGATAAAGCCGATCAGCTGCCCGCGGTGCCGAACGCGACCGCCAGGTACTGCGGGTCGCCGGCCGCGATCGCGCCGTCGTCGGCGTACACCTCCGACATGAACAGGCGTCCCTTGGCGAACAGGACCTCGGAGTACTCCGGGGACATGGCGATCTCCACCTTGTGCACCTCCTCGGTGGCCGGGTTCTCCAGCAGCTTGGTCTCCTTGAAGGAGCCGCCGCCGAGACTGACGACCTGTCCGCCCTTGTCGTACGGCGGCCGCTTGTAGGCGATCAGGTTGGCGCCGTCCATGCGCAGCGGGTAGATGGTGTAGCCGTCGCCGGCGTCCGCGCGCTGGCCGGTCGGCTTGCCGGTGGCCAGGTCGAAGGCGACGATCTCGTTCGACCGGCCGTGGTCACCGCCGTTGTCGTGCTCCTCGGTCGGCACGTAGATCCGGTCGTTCCCGACGGCCAGGCCCATGCAGGCCTCGACCCGGGTGATGCCCTCGCAGTCGGCCGCGTACTCGTCGCCGGGCACCGAGATGCGGGTGCGCAGCTTGCCGGTCTTGTTGTCGATGGAGAAGAAGTCCGAGATGCCGCTGCCGTCACCGGCGCTGTCGCCGACGTCGGCGGCGACGACCAGCGGGTCGGTGGACACGATGGACGCGTACTCGATGCCCGAGGCCAGCTTGTACTCGGAGATCACCTTCCCGGAGACCGGGTCGATGGTCTGGATGTGCAGCTCCGGGTTGTCGTAGGCGCCGCACTTGCGCACCGCCACCAGCTTGGGACCGCCACCGTAGCCGTCGTCGTAGCAGGTGTCCGCCGGCTTCGGCGCCCACAGCGCCTTGCCGGAGTCGATGTCGAAGGCCGCGCCGCCCTCGGTGCTGCCCAGGGCGACCGTCTTCGCGCTGACCGTCACGTTGTCGAAGGTGACGGTCCTGTCCCCGGTGGCGACGGTCTTCCTCCAGAGCTGCTTGCCCGCGACGAGGTCGATGGCCGCGACCTGGTCGCAGCCGGCCGTCTCGGCGGTGCTCGCCTGGAAGGTGACCGCCGTGCGGTGGTCCTCGGTGGCGAACCTGCTGGCCTCGCAGACCGGTCCGGGCAGCGGCACCGTCCAGAGCTTGGCGCCCTTGACCAGGTCGTATCCGGAGATCTCGTTGACGCCCGTCTTCACGTACGCCTTGTCGGTCAGCCAGGAGCCCTTGATGCCGACGCTGTCGCCCTTCTTGACGACGGGCATCGGCACCTTGAACAGGACGTCGGCGGCGGGATCGGCCGGCGCCTTCTCGCTGCCGCCCTGCGTCGTGCCGCCGCCGCCCTTGTCGCCTCCGCCTCCGTTCGTGCCGCCGGAGCTCGCCTCGTTCTTCTTCCCGCCGTCACCGGAGTTCGCGTACCAGAAGCCGCCGCCCACGATCAGCGCGATCGCCACGACGGCGGCGACGATGATCGCCACCTGCGCGTTGATCTTCCGGCCGGATCCCGCGGGGCCGCCGCCGGTCTGCTGGAGGGGCACGGTGGGCTGTCCCGGATAGCCGTAACCGGGCTGCGCCGGATATCCCGGCTGACCGGCATATCCCGGCTGACCCGGCTGACCCGGGTAGCCGTAGCCCGGCTGCTGGCCGTACGCCGTGCCGGGCTGGCCGTAGAGGCCCGGCGGCTGGGGCTGGCCGTACGCGGACGGCCCCGGGGTGGGGGCGCCCGACTGGGCCGGATAGCCGTAGCCGGGGGCGGCGGCCGCGGGCGGCGCCTGCGGGTAGCCGTAGCCCGGCTGGGGCTGCGGGGGGCCGGACGGCGCCGCGGACGGGGGCGTCTGCGGCGGCTGGGGCGCCTGAGGCGCCTGCCCCTGAGCCTGCCCCGGAGCCGGAGCCGGCGACTGGGCCGGCGGCTGGGCCGGCGGCTGGGCCGGCGGCTGGGCCGGCGGCTGGGGCTGGGCCTCGGCCTGGGGGTATCCGTAGCCCGGCTGCGGGGCTTTCGTCAGGTCGGGGGCGGGGGGCCGCGGCGGGGCGTCCTGGGGCGTCGCGTCCCGCGGGACGGCGTCCTGGGGCTCGGCCTCCTGCGGCCTGGCGTCCTGGGACCTGGGTTCCTGCGGCTTGGCGTCCTGCGGGGGCGGGGGCGGGCCGAACCCGCCCTGCGGCGGCTGCGAGGGCTGCTGCGGGGGCTCGTTCGGCGGCGGGGGCGGCGGCTGGGTCATGGTGTGGATACCTCGGAACAACGCTCGGGAAGCTGAGGAGCCCGGAAAGCCCGCGAACCCTGGAAAGCCGGGAGGGCTCGGAGGGCTCGGGGAGCTCGGCGGGCTGGGGAAGACGGACCTGGACGGCGGTGACGGGCCGGAAGGCGGCAGGTCGCCCTACTTGCCGTAGGCGAGCATCAGCTTCTCCTTCGTCTCGTCGTTGCCCGTCAGCCTGGTGGTGGAGATGTAGAAGCGGCCGCCGGCCCAGTCGACGTCCCGCGAGAAGAAACTGTCCTCGATGTCGGCCGTGCTCTTGGGCAGTTGCAGGAGCGTCTTCGGCGTGTGCGCGGCGCCGGCGGTCGGGATGCCCACCACGCGGCCCGCCGCCTCGTACGACGGCTCCACGTAGGCGACGAGGCTGCCGCCCTCGACCTTGACCGGCTGCATCGCCTCGTCCGTCGGGGACTTGACGCGCCACTTCTCCTTGCCGGTGGACAGGTCGATCGCCACGATCTCGTTGGCGCCGCTCTTCGCCTCGGTCGGCAGGTAGAGCGTGTTCGCGTCGGAGGCCGTGCCCGCGCAGCCCGTCAGGTTGCGCTGCAGGAAGCCGGAGTCGCACTTGGGGGCGAACGTCTCGTTGACGCGGACCTGCGAGCGGTACGCGCCGGTCGCCGTGAACGTCGAGATGTTCCAGGTCTTCTTGTCCTCGTTGGTGCTGTAGACGATCAGCGGGTCGACGGAGAACGTCTTCGCGACCGTCCAGCCCTTGTCGACCTTCCGGGTCCACCTGACCTTGCCGGTCGCCGGGTCCAGTTCCTGGATCTCGTCGTGCTCGGTCGGGTCGGTCGCGTCGCAGGACGCCACCGCGATCAGCCGGGTGCCGCCGGCGAACGCGGTGGGGAAGCACGCGTCGCCGTACTTCTGCTTGTCGTACAGCTTCTTGCCGGTGCGGACGTCGTACGCCGTCCCGGACTGGGAGCGGCCCACCATCAGGGTGTTGCCGGTCAGCGACAGCTCCACACTGATCGCGCTGTCGAACAGCGCGCCGTCCGCGACCACGCCCGTCCAGCCCTTGGCGCCGGTGTTCAGGTCGATCTGCTGGAGCTGGTTGCACTTGGCGCGGTCGCTGGTGCCGCTCATGTACGCGACGACGATCTTGTCGTCCGCCGTCTTCTGCGGGGTGACCGCGCAGATCTTCTGCGGCAGCGTGACGGTGTCCCAGGTCGGCCTGCCGTCGCCGACGTCGTAGGCGACGATCGCCTTGTACGCGGCCTTCACGGCCGTCTTGGCGGTGATCCACATGCCGGGGGCGTCGGCGCCGGAGGCGGGGGCGTCGGGCGCCTCCTTGTACCAGAGCACCTTCGCCTCGCCGGCCTTGCGGTCGGCGTTGAAGTCCTGGTCGCCGCCGCCGTCGCCGCTGCCGTCCCCGGGGTTGACCGGGGCGCCGCTCGACGTGGGCTTGTCGTCACCGCTCGGTCCGGCGACCGGCTTCGTGCCGCCCTTGTCGTCTCCGCCGCCGACCGCGTACACCGTCCCGCCGATGACCAGGAGCGCCGCCACCGCGGCCCCCACCACCAGCGCGGGCCGGCCCTTGAAGGGGTTGCGGCCGCCCGACGGGGCGCCCGGGGCGCCCGGTCCGCCGGGGAACTGGGGCTGCTGCTGCGGATAGCCGTAGCCGGGCTGCTGTCCGTACGGGCCGCTCGGCTGACCGTACGGGCCGGGCTGCTGACCGTACGGACCGGGCTGCTGTCCATAGGGGCCGGACGGCCCGTAGGGGCCCGGCTGCTGGGGCGGCCCGTAGGGGCCCGGCTGCTGCGGGTAGCCGTAACCGGGCTGCGGAGCGGGCGGGCCCTGGGGTGGCTGCGGTGGCAGCTGCGGTGCGCCGAAACCGCCCTGCGGCGGCGTCTGTCCGGCCGGCGGCTGCGGCGGCCGGTCCTGCGGTGCTCCGAAACCACCCTGCTGCGGCGGCTGATCGGGCGGCTGAGCCATCAGCGTGTTCCCCCTTGCCACTGTTTTTAGCCACGCCCCCAGGTCAGTGACCACCCGGAGCCGTCTTCAGAACGTACAGACGGCTCTTTCTATCACCCGGCGCCGACAGGCCAACGGGCCGGATCCGCCCCTGTTCCCAAGGGCGGACCGGCCCGTGACGCCGTCGTTATGCGCCTTCACGCACCCTTCACGCGTCCTCGGCGAGTTCGAGCCACCGCAGCTCCAGTTCCTCGCGCTCGCCGGCCAACGCCCGCAGCTGGGCGTCCAGTCCGGCGACCTTCTCGAAGTCGGTGGCGTGATCGGCGATCTGGGCGTGCAGCTTGGCCTCCTTCTCCGAGACCTTGTCCAACTGCCGCTCGATCTTCTGCAGTTCCTTCTTGGCGGCGCGCTGGTCGGCGGCGCTCTTCTCGGGCGCGGTCTTCTGCGCGGCCGGGGCGGAGGCCGCGGCGGCCTCCTCCATGCGCTGCCGGCGCTCGATGTACTCGTCGATGCCGCGCGGGAGCATCCGCAGGGAGGCGTCGCCCAGGAGGGCGAAGACCCGGTCCGTGGTGCGCTCGACGAAGAAGCGGTCGTGGGAGATGACGATCATCGAGCCGGGCCAGCCGTCGAGGAGGTCCTCCAGCTGGGTGAGGGTCTCGATGTCGAGGTCGTTGGTGGGCTCGTCGAGGAAGAGGACGTTGGGCTCGTCCATGAGCAGGCGCAGGATCTGCAGACGGCGACGCTCACCGCCGGACAGGTCCCCGACCGGCGTCCACTGCTTGTCCTTGTTGAAGCCGAACGTCTCGCACAGCTGCCCGGCGGTCATCTCGCGCCCCTTGCCGAGGTCGACGCGCTCGCGCACCTGCTGGACGGCCTCCAGGACCCGCAGTCCGGGGTCGAGTTCGCCGACCTCCTGGGAGAGGTAGGCCAGCTTGACCGTCCTGCCGACGGCGATCCGCCCGGCCACGGGCTGGGTCTCGCCCTCGGTGCGGGCGGCCTCGGCCAGGGCCCGCAGCAGGGAGGTCTTGCCGGCGCCGTTGACGCCGACGAGGCCGATGCGGTCGCCGGGGCCGAGGTGCCAGGTGATGTGCTTGAGCAGCACCTTGGGGCCGGCCTGGACGGTGACGTCCTCCAGGTCGAAGACCGTCTTCCCGAGGCGTGAGGAGGCGAACTTCATCAGCTCGCTGCTGTCGCGCGGCGGCGGCACGTCCGCGATGAGCTCGTTGGCGGCCTCCACCCGGAAGCGCGGCTTGGACGTGCGCGCGGGGGCGCCGCGCCGCAGCCAGGCGAGCTCCTTGCGGACCAGGTTCTGCCGCTTGGTCTCCTCGGTCGCGGCGATGCGCTCGCGCTCGGCGCGGGCGAAGACGTAGTCGGAGTAGCCGCCCTCGTACTCGTGGACGTCGCCGCGCTGCACGTCCCACATGCGGGTGCAGACCTGGTCCAGGAACCAGCGGTCGTGGGTGACGCAGACGAGGGCCGAGCGGCGCTCGCGCAGGTGCCGGGCGAGCCAGGAGATGCCCTCGACGTCGAGGTGGTTGGTGGGCTCGTCCAGGACGATCAGGTCCTGTTCGTCGATCAGCAGCTTGGCCAGCGCGATCCGGCGGCGCTCGCCGCCGGACAGCGGGCCGATGACGGTGTCCAGGCCCTGCGGGAAGCCGGGCAGGTCGAGCCCGCCGAACAGGCCCGTCAGCACGTCCCGGATCTTGGCGTTGCCGGCCCACTCGTGGTCGGCCAGGTCGCGGATGACCTCGTGCCGGACGGTCGCGGCCGGGTCCAGGGAGTCGTGCTGGGTGAGCACGCCCATGCGCAGCCCGCCGGAGTGGGTGACCCGGCCGGTGTCGGCGTCCTCCAGCTTGGCGAGCATGCGGATCAGCGTCGTCTTGCCGTCGCCGTTGCGGCCGACGACGCCGATCCGGTCCCCTTCGGACACGCCGAGCGAGATGCCGTCGAGGAGTGCACGGGTGCCGTACACCTTGCTGACGTTCTCGACATTGACCAGATTGACGGCCATTTCTCTCCTGCCCGGGGGGATCGATCGACCCTCCAGGGTAGTCCGGCGGCCCGCACTGCCCTCCCACCCGTCCAGGTGGGGGGAGGCGGGACCCCACGGGAGCGGAGGGGGCGTGCGGGGGGAGCGGCTCTCCGAGGCGCGCGATGTCCGTCACGGGCGCGTGAAGATCGTGCACGCTGTTCAGCGGCGGCGCGTGCGCGTCTCGCTCGCGCCGGCGGGCGTCGGGGCGTGCGGCGACGGCCGGCGGACGGGCCGACGGGCGGACGGGCGGCCGGCGACTGGTTGCGCGCCCCCGGCGGACGCCACCCCCCGCGAGCCCGGCTCACGCGCCGGTTCGGAACGGGCGTTCGCGTTCCTCTCCTGCCTCCGCCGCCGTGGTCTGCTCGTAAGTCCACATCGCCCGCACGAGGTCCCCGTCGGGCCAGCCGTCGGGGTCGAGGGGAAGCAGCCGGCGCTTGGCGTCCACACAGCGCGGGTCACCGCGCAGCGCGAGCCCGCGCGCGGCATGCACCCGGGTCTCCCGAAGCTCGTCGTCGAGAAGTCCGGCGAGGGCGTCCTCGATGCCGGGCGCATCGCCGCGGACGTGCGTCAGCCCGTAGGCCGCCCTCTCGCGCACGGCGGGATCCGGATCGCGCGCCAGCGCGTACAGCGCCTTCAGGCGTGCGGAAGGAGCGTCCGCGCTCCCCTCGTCCCCGGACAGGAGGGACGGCACCACACAGCGCACCCGGGGATCGGGATGCGTCGCGTACCGCAGCCCGAGGGCCTCGATGTCCTCGGCGTACCCTTCGCCCTCGTCGATCACCGCGTCCAGCACGAGCGCCAGCACCTCGGGGTCCTCCTCCTTCGACGCCCAGGGGAAGAACAGCGCGATGTCCCGCCCCGCGGGCGGTCGGTAACCGTCGTGCGGGCCACTGACGGCCATGAGCCGCAGCAGGTCGGCGGCGAAGAGGCGGCGCAGCCGGTCCGGGTGGTCGCGCAGATCGGCGGCGTCCGCCCAGGTCGCCTCGTGCCCTCGCCAGGACAGCCGGACCACCGCCTCCGTCCATACCGCGTGACCCCGGTCCGGGCGCACGAGCGCCCGGGCGACCACCTCGTCGAACGGAGCGCCCACCCCGAAGCTCTCCTCCAGCCCGATGAGCACTCCGGCATGGCCGTCGCGCACGGTCAGCCCGCCGAGGGTGATCTGCTCGTAGTGGCAGAAGGCGTCCGGGTCCTCGACCCGCGTGCGTGCGGCGGGTCCCGGGGCCCCCGTCCTGCGGCGCAGCTCGGCCGCCAGGCCGGTTCCGGTTCCGGTCCCGGCCCAGAACCGCGCTCTGTCCAGCAGCTCCGCGCGCGCCTCGGGCGTCAGCCGCACGGTCTGCGGCAGCAGCGCCGCGGTGATCTCCGTGGAGCCGCCGTCCACCGCCCGCAGCAGCGGGGTGTCGCCGTCGGGCAGCGGGCGCAGCGGGTCGGCGCCGGCCGCGATCAGCGCCTCGGCGACCTTCTCGTCGTAGGCGGCGACGGCCAGGCACAGCAGGGGCGTGCCGTCGGCCGGGTCGCAGGTCTCCGGGTCCGCCCCGGCGTCCAGCAGTTCCCGGACCGCTTCGGCGTCGCCCCGCCGAACGGCCGCGACCAGTTCCGTCGGTGCCACGCGCCTGCCTCCCCGTGCCGGTCCCAGGGTGCGGCCGACCGTCGGAGCTTAGAGGGCGCGGGCCACCGGGGCAGCCGGATTACCGCCGTCCGATCGCGTGCCCCGACGACCGCCGTCCTACCGCGTGCCTCCGACGACCGTCGCCCCCGGCGCGGGTCCCGACGCCGTGCGCACGCTTGTGCAGGTGCCCGACGCGCCCAGCGCCCGCGCGATGTGCGCGGCGGAGTCGGGGTCGTGGGCGAGGAACGCGGTGGTCGGACCGGAGCCCGAGACGAGGCAGGCGAGGGCCCCGGCCGCGCGCCCCGCGGCGAGCGTGTCGGCCAGCTCGGGGAAGAGCGAGAGGGCCGCGGGCTGGAGGTCGTTGGAGACGGTGGCCGCCAGCGCGGCGGCATCGCCCTTGGCGAGGGCGTCGAGGAGCTCGCGCGAGGCGACCGGCTCGGGGACGTCCAGTCCGGCCGTGAGCCGGTCGAACTCCCGGAACACCGCCGGCGTCGACAGCCCCCGCTCGGCCATCGCGAACACCCAGTGGAAGGCGCCGCCGGTCTCCAGGGCCGTCAGCTTCTCGCCCCGGCCGGTGCCCAGAGCCGCCCCGCCGACCAGGCTGAACGGCACGTCACTGCCCAACTCGGCGCAGATTGCGAGGAGTTCGGCGCGGGAGGCGCCGGTGCCCCACAGCGCGTCGCAGGCCAGCAGGGCGCCGGCGCCGTCCGCGCTGCCGCCCGCCATGCCCCCGGCGACGGGGATGTCCTTGGCGATGTGCAGATGCACGTCGGGGCTGCGGCCGTACCGCTCGGCCAGCGCGATCGCGGCCCGCGCGGCCAGGTTCGTACGGTCCAGAGGCACCTGCCCGGCGTCCGGGCCGGCGCAGGTGACGCGGAGCCCGGCGGCCTCGGTCACGGTGACCTCGTCGTACAGACCGACCGCGAGGAAGACGTTCGCCAGGTCGTGGAAGCCGTCCGCGCGGGCGGCGCCCACCGCCAGCTGCACATTGACCTTGGCGGGCACCCGCACGGTCACCCCGGCGGCTCCCGCGCTCACGCGGAGTCCTCCGCCCGCTCGGCGTCGCGGTGCTCGGCGTCGCGGTGCTCGGCGATCCTGGCGAACTCCTCGACCGTGAGGGCCTCGCCGCGGGCCTGCGGGGAGATCCCGGCCGCCACGAGGGCCTCCTCGGCACGCGCGGCCGAGCCGGCCCAGCCGGCCAGCGCGGCCCGCAGGGTCTTGCGGCGCTGCGCGAACGCCGCGTCGACGACGGCGAACACCTCGCGCCGAGACGCCGTGGTCGCGACGGGCTCGGTCCGCCGCACCAGCGACACCAGCCCGCTGTCCACGTTCGGCGCGGGCCAGAACACGTTGCGGCCGATCGCGCCCGCCCGCTTGACCTCGGCGTACCAGTTGGCCTTGACGGACGGCACGCCGTACACCTTCGAACCGGGCCCGGCGGCGAGCCGGTCGGCGACCTCCGACTGGACCATGACGAGGGTGCGCTCGATGCTCGGGAAGGTCTCCAGCATGTGCAGCAGCACGGGCACGGCCACGTTGTACGGCAGGTTGGCGACCAGCGCGGTCGGGGCGGGGCCCGGCAGCGCCGTCACGTGCATGGCGTCGGAGTGCACCAGCGCGAAGCGCTCGGCGCGCTGCGGCATGCGCGCCGCGATCGTCGCCGGCAGCGCGCCGGCCAGGACGTCGTCGATCTCGACGGCCGTGACCCGGTCGGCGGCTTCCAGCAGCGCCAGGGTGAGGGAGCCGAGCCCCGGCCCGACCTCGACCACGACGTCGTCGGGCCGGACCTGTGCGGTGCGGACGATGCGGCGGACCGTGTTCGCGTCGATCACGAAGTTCTGGCCGCGCTGCTTGGTGGGCCGCACGCCGAGGACCGCCGCGAGCTCGCGGATGTCGGCGGGGCCCAGGAGGGCGTCGGGGGTGGGGCTGCTACTCACGGGACCAGGGTACGGGGGTCCGCCGGCCCTCCCGTCCGCCGCCGGGCCTCACCCGTGCAGCCGCGTCCCGCAGTGCGGCCAGGGGCCGGCGCCGCGGCGGACGTACAGCTTCTTCGCGCGAAACGTCTGCTCCGCCGCCGGCGCGTCCTGGGGGCGCCCGCTGCCGCCGAGGCTCTGCCAGGTGCGGGTGTCGAACTGGTAGAGCCCGCCGTAGGTGCCCGAGGGGTCGACGGCGTTCGGCCGGCCGCCCGACTCGCAGGCGGCCAGCGACTGCCAGTCCAGGCCATCGGCCCCCCGCACGGACGACGGACGCGGCTTCGTGCCGACCTTCACCACCTGGGTGCGCGGTGTGCGCACGACCTCGTCGCGGATCCGCCGCGGCCTCTGCCGCACGCCGTTGACGGTGCGCAGGGCGTACGTGATGCGCCGCAGTCCGGGCTGCCCGGTCCGCTCCACCACCTCCGTGCCCTGGAACAGCGAGGAATCCTCGGTGCGGCGCACGGAGAACGGGATCTGCTCCTCGCGCACCTCCTGGGAGCCGGTGATCCGCAGCACGGTGACCGTCTGCCCGTCGCGCGGGAAGCTGCCGAGGTCGACGGAGGTGGTGTCCTGTCCGCGCAGGGTGATCCCGGCCGCCTGGACCGCCTCGCGCACCGTGGCGGCGTTGGTGCGGACGGTGCGGGCCCGGCCGTCGGCCATGACGGTGACCTGGCGCTCGGTGCGCACGTCCAGCGCGAGCCCGGCGGGTCCGATGCGCTGTGCGCGCGAGACGGACAGGTAGGCGCCCTCCGCCCGCACCCCGAGCTGCCGCAGCGCCTCCTCCACGGTGTGCGCGGTCGTCCACAGCTCGTGCCGCTGCCCGTCCAGGGTGAGCCGGACGGGACGTCCGTAGCGGACGGCGATCTCGTCACCGCTGGCCAGGGCCGTGCCGGGGGCGGGCGCCACCACGTCGTGCGCCCCCACCTTCACGCCCTCCTCGGCGAGGAGTTCGCTCACGTCGTCGGCGAAGGTGTGCAGGGTGCGCGGCTTGCCGTCGACGGTCAGCTCGACCGCCTTGTCCTCGGCGACGAACGCGGTGGTGCCGCCGGCCAGGAACGCGACGACGAGCGCCTGCGGGAGAAGCCGGCGCATCGCGGACTCCGGGCGCTCGGCGGAGCGCGATCTGCGTCGGCGCGCGGCCCGCCCGCCCAGGTCCTCCCTCGGGGACGGCGGCGCGGGCATCACCAGGGACGCGGGGAGCTGGAGCGTCGCGGGCGGCCGCGGCGGCGACCCGTAGGGCTCGTGCGGTCCGTGCGGCGGGCAGAGCTGGTGCGGCGGGTGCGGCTCGCAGCTCTCGTAGGCGGGCCGGTAGGTGTCGTCGTAGGTCCCGGGGGCCGCGTACACGCCGTACGCGACCGTCTCGGCGTCGTGCAGGTCCACGTACGACCCGCCACCGCCGCACGGCTCGTACTCGATGCGCTGCGAGTTGCTCACGCCGACACGCTCCAGGGGGTGGGCTCCGGATCGGGCCCCCAGAACCTAGCGGAGGGACGGTCACTCTCCAAAGTGGCGCGACTACCGAGAGTCGTGTTCGATCCGGTCCCCTCGCCGTCAGTAGCCGAACGCGCGTGCCGTGTTGGCGGCGAGTGCGGTGGCCAGGGCGTCCTCGTCGACGCCGCGCACGGCGGCCATCGCACGCACCGTGATCGGGACGAGATACGGGGCGTTGGGCCGTCCCCGGTAGGGCGCGGGGGTCAGGAACGGGGCGTCGGTCTCCACCAGGAGCAGTTCCGCCGGGGCCACGGCGACGGCGTCGCGCAGGCCCTGCGCGTTCTTGAAGGTGACGTTGCCGGCGAAGGACATGAAGTAGCCGGCGCGGGCGCAGATCTCCGCCATCTCGGCGTCGCCGGAGTAGCAGTGGAAGACGGTGCGCTCGGGGGCGCCCTCCTCCTTCAGCACGCGCAGGACGTCGGCGTGGGCGTCCCGGTCGTGGATGACCAGCGCCTTTCCGTGCCGCTTGGCCATCTCGACGTGCGCGCGGAACGAGTACTCCTGGGGCTCCTTGCCCTCGGGGCCGGTGCGGAAGTAGTCCAGCCCCGTCTCGCCGACGCCCTTGACGTGCGGGAGCGCGGCCAGGCGGTCGATCTCGGCGAGCGCCTCGTCGAGCGCCGCCGCGCCGCCCGGCTTGCGGGCGCCCAGCCGGGACCAGTCTCCCCCGGGGTCGCCGTGCACGATGCGCGGCGCCTCGTTCGGGTGCAGGGCGACCGCCGCGTGGACGCTGTCGTGCGCCGCCGCCGTCTCGGCCGCCCACCGGGAGCCCCGTACGTCGCAGCCGACCTGGACGACGGTCGTCACGCCGACCGACGCCGCCTTCGCGAGGGCCTCCTCGACCGTGCCCGACTGCATGTCGAGGTGGGTGTGGGAGTCGGCCACCGGCACCCCTAGGGGGGCCGGAAGCGGCGGCGCGGCGCTGGTGTCGGCGTTCCTGCCGGCGTTCGAAGACATGCCCCGATCCTACGGAAGGGCTCCGTGCTCACCGGGGCCGCCTGCTAGCCGGCCTTGCGCTGGAAGGGGTGCAGGAGGTCGGAGAGGTGCCAGTGGTGGTCCGGGTGCTCGTCCGTCCCGCCGGTGCGCTCCTCGGCCGCCGTCGTCGGCGCCTGCACGGGTCCGGCCGCGGGCGCCGCCTTGGCCGGCCGGGCCGCGTCGCGCACCGACGAGACCTGTCCGGCCCGCATGATCCGCACGACGTGCCCGTCGCAGTTCTGGCACGCGGGACGGCTCAGGGGCGACGGCACGATCCGGCCCTCCGCCACGTAGAGGACGAACTGGCGTCCGTCGCCGTCGGTGTGGTGCTCGATCTCGTACGACTGCTCCCAGCCGTGCCCGCACCGCATGCAGGCGAAGGAGTACGACTCGTTGACGACGGCGCTCGCGCCGTCGCGGAGGCCGGTCTGCCCGGTGATGTCACTCATGCCAGCTCCTGCTGTCCGCTGGGCAAGCCGCTCCCGGCGCGGGTGTTCCCCCGGAACGCCCTTGGGAGCGAGGGACGGGTGCGTCCCTGTGACCAGTGGACTCCTCGGCGGGCGCCAAGGCATCAGGCCTGTCCACTGTTGGAGGCGATTTGGACTGTCCTTGCCGAAGCGGCCCCGGCGAGGGGGCTGGGCTTTGCCTTCGGCGACAGCCCTTTGCCCCCGCATGGGGCGCATGCTCAGACGACATGCGCCCTGCTCAGAGGGGGTGTGAGCTGCTTCACAGCACGTCGGCCCCAGCCGTCACAGACTCCCGGCCCGCCCGCCTCGCGAGGGGGCGGGAGCCGTCACAGGCCCCCCGCGTTCTTCGCCGCCACCACCGCGTCGAACACCTCGCGCTTGGGCAGTCCGGTCTCCGCCGCCACCGCCGCGATGGCCTCCTTGCGCCGCTCGCCCGCCTCCTCGCGCACCCGGACCCGGCGCACCAGTTCCGCCGCGTCGAGCTCCTCGGGCCCGCGCTCGGGGGCGCCGGTGACGACGACGGTGATCTCGCCGCGCACGCCCTGCGCGGCCCACTCCGCGAGGTCGCCGAGCGGCCCGCGCCGCACCTCCTCGTACGTCTTGGTCAGCTCTCGGCAGACGGCGGCCCGCCGGTCCGCGCCGAACACCTCGGCCATCGCGGCGAGGGTGTCGTCGAGCCGGTGCGGGGCCTCGAAGTAGACGAGGGTGCGCCGTTCCCGGGCGACCTCGCGCAGCCGCGACAGCCGCTCCCCCGCCTTGCGGGGCAGGAACCCCTCGAAGCAGAACCGGTCCACGGGCAGCCCGGACAGGGCCAACGCGGTGAGCACGGCGGACGGGCCGGGGACGGCGGTGACGCGGACGTCCCGCTCCACGGCCGCGGCGACCAGCCGGTAGCCGGGGTCGGAGACGGAGGGCATCCCGGCGTCGGTGACCAGCAGTACCCGAGCGCCGTTCACGAGCTCCTCGACCAGCTCGGGCGTGCGGGCGGACTCGTTGCCCTCGAAGTAGGACACCACCCGCCCCTTGGGCGTCACGCCCAGCGCCTGGGTCAGCCGGCGCAGCCGGCGGGTGTCCTCGGCGGCGATGACGTCGGCGCCGGTCAGCTCTTCGGCGAGGCGGGGCGGGGCGTCCGCGACGTCGCCGATGGGGGTGCCGGCGAGCACGAGGAGTCCGGGGGCGGTTCGGGGCGTGGCTGTCACGTTTCCATCCTCGCAGGGCAGAGACACGGGACTCACACAGACCTGTTCCCTACGATGGCGCGGTGACCAGTACCGCGTCCTCCATGGACTCAACGGACTACCGGCAGGGCCGGACGCCGCACGACCGGCGGCCGTCGTGGCAGCAGCGGCTGCGCCGCTTCGGATACGCGGCGGAGCCCTCCGCCGACGTCCGCGAGCGGCTGTCGCCGCCGTACGCGCAGCCCAGCCCGCGGTTGTGGCAGGCGCTGGGCGTCCCGCACGGGTGGGCGGACCGGATTACGCGCTGGTCGCCCTGGGGAGGTCCGCTGCTGGTCACGCTGGTGGCGGGGGTGCTGCGGTTCTGGCATCTGGGCAGCCCCAAGGCGGTGATATTCGACGAGACGTACTACGCCAAGGACGCGTGGGCGCTCGTCCACCGCGGGTTCGAGGTCAACTGGGACAAGAACGCCAACAACCTGATCCTGTCCTCGGGCGGGCACGTCCGGATCCCGGGGGACGCGGCCTACGTGGTGCATCCGCCGGTCGGCAAGTACGTGATCGGGCTGGGCGAGCTGATCTTCGGGTTCGACCCGTTCGGCTGGCGGTTCATGACCGCCCTGCTCGGAACGCTCTCGGTCCTCCTGCTGTGCCGGATCGGCCGCCGCCTCTTCCGCTCCACGTTCCTCGGGTGCCTGGCGGGCGCCCTGATGGCCGTGGACGGGCTGCACTTCGTGATGAGCCGCACCGCGCTGCTCGACGGGGTGCTGATGTTCTTCGTGCTGGCCGCGTTCGGCTGTCTGGTCGCCGACCGGGACCAGGCCCGCGCGCGGCTCGCCGCCGCGCTGCCGCCGGACCCCGACGGCCGCCACCGTCCGAACGCGACGGTCGCCGAGAGCGCTCGCCTGGGCTTTCGGCCCTGGCGCTGGGGCGCCGGCCTGTTCCTGGGGCTGGCCATCGGCACCAAGTGGAACGGCCTGTACATCATGGCCGCGTTCTGCCTGATGTCGGTCCTGTGGGACGTCGGTTCGCGCCGGGTGGCCGGTGCGCGCCACCCGTACCGGACGGTGCTCCGGCGCGACACGGGTCTCGCCTTCCTGGCCACCGTCCCGGTCGCGCTGGTCACGTACCTGGTGTCGTGGACGGGCTGGATCCGCTCCGCCGCCGACGGCAAGGGCGGCTACTACCGCAACTGGGCGGCCACCGACGGCAAGGGCGGCAGCTGGACGTGGCTGCCGGACTGGCTGCGCAGCCTGTGGCACTACGAGCACGAGGTGTACGAGTTCCACACGCACCTCACCTCGCCGCACCGGTACCAGTCGAACCCGTGGAGCTGGCTCGTCCTCGGCCGTCCGGTCTCGTACTTCTACGAGTCGCCCGCGCCCGGCAAGGACGGCTGTCCGGTCGACGCGAGCCAGAAGTGCGCCCGTGAGGTCCTCGCGATCGGCACGCCGCTGCTGTGGTGGGCGGCCTGCTTCGCCGTCCTGTTCGTGCTGTGGCGCTGGCTGTTCCGCCGGGACTGGCGGGCGGGCGCGATCGCCTGCGGCATCGCGGCCGGCTACCTGCCGTGGTTCCTGTACCAGGAACGCACGATCTTCCTGTTCTACGCGGTCGTCTTCCTGCCCTTCCTCTGTCTGGCGGTGGCCATGATGATCGGCGCACTCGTCGGCCCACCGGGCTCGACCGAGACCCGCCGCGTCGCGGGGGCGACCGGCGCGGGCGTCCTCGTCCTGCTCATCGCCTGGAACTTCATCTATTTCTGGCCCCTGTACACGGGGCAGGCCATCCCGATCGACAGCTGGCGTTCACGTATGTGGCTGGATACGTGGGTCTAACGATTCCGGAAACCGACGCGCCACGCACCGCCCTTTCCGCTTACTGTGAGCCGAGAAGAGCTTTCTGAACGCGTTCAGAAATGACGCGGCCCGAAAGCACCGACGGGGAGGGGTTCACAGATGCGCAAGGGGGCCAAGGCAGCCGTGATCGGCTCCGTCTTCGCCGTGATGGTGGGCGGGGCCGGCTACGGGGCCTTCAACATCGTCGACGCGCTGAACGGGAGCGTGGCCACCGGTGCCGGGGACGCGGCGCCGGCGGCCGTCAGGAGCGGGCCGCCGAGCGGGTCCGAGGTCAAGGACGCCAGCGCCGCCTTCTTCGCCGCCTGGACCGAGGGGCGGGCCGCGGCGGCCGCCGATCTCACCGACAACGCGGCCAAGGCCGAGCCGCTGCTGGCCTCCTTCGGCGCCGCGCACCTCACCGGTGTGAAGATCACGCCGGGCGCGGCGTCCGGCGCCGTCGTTCCCTACACGGTCAAGGCGACGGTGTCGTACGGGGGGAAGTCCAAGCCGCTCTCCTACGCGAGCCGGCTCACGGTCGTGCGGGGCGTGACCACCGGCAAGGCGCTGGTGGACTGGCAGCCCTCGGTCGTCCACCCGCAGCTGAAGGACATGGACGACACGCTGGTCACGGGCGCGTCGTCGAAGCCGCCGATCGAGGCGGTGGACCGTGACGGCAAGGTGCTGACGAAGGAGAGGTACCCCTCGCTGGGGCCGATCCTGGACGAGCTGCGCGCCAAGTACGGCGACAAGGCGGGCGGCACGCCCGGCGTCGAGCTGACGATCCGACACGCCGCCCCGGACACCGCCGACACCACGCTGCTCACCCTCGCCGAGGGCAAGCCCGGCAAGCTCCCCACCACCCTCAGCGCGGGCGTGCAGGCGGCCGCCGAGAAGGCGGCGCAGAAGTACCCCCAGTCGTCCGTGGTGGCGGTCAAGCCCAGCAGCGGCGAGGTGCTGGCGGTCGCCAACAACCGCACCGACGGCTGGAACGCAGCCTTCCTGGGCGAGGTCGCACCCGGCTCCACCATGAAGATCGTCAGCGCGGCCACCCTCATCGACAAGGGGCTCACGACCGCGAACGGGCCCGCGCCCTGTCCGCCCTCGGCGGTCTCGGACAGCCAGACCTTCCACAACCTCAAGGGCATGAAGCCGAACGAGAGCGCCACGCTCTCCGAGAGCTTCGCCCGCTCCTGCAACACGGCGTTCGTGAAGTTCGCGGACGACGTCAAGGACGACTGGCTGACGAACGAGGCACGGGACCGGTTCGGGATCGGGCTCGACTGGAAGACCGGCATCCCGTCCTTCGACGGCTCCGTCCCCGCCTCCACCGGCCCGGACACCGCCGCCGGTCTGATCGGCCAGGGCCAGGTCCAGATGAACCCGCTGAACATGGCGTCGGTGACGGCGACCGCGATGACGGGCGCCTTCCGCCAGCCGGTGATCGTCCCGCTCGGTCTCGACGGCCGTGAACCGGCGCAGGCGCGCGGGCTGTCGTCGAGCACGGTGCAGCAGTTGCGCTCGATGATGAACCGCACCGCCACCAGCGGCACCGCCGCCGACGTGATGTCCGGGCTGAGCGGCCGGATCGGCGCGAAGACCGGCTCCGCCGAGGTCGACGGACAGAGCAGGTCCGACAGTTGGTTCACCGGGTACCGCGACGACGTCGCGGCGGCGGCGATGACCCAGGACGGCGGTCACGGCGTCGACGCGTCCGGCCCGCTCGTGGCCGAGGTGCTGAGGGCCGGCTGAACACCGGCGGGCCGCGGGCCCCGGGGAAGGGGCAGGGACGGACACGCACGGACAGGGGCGGGCAGGCTCGGGCAGGCGCGGGCACGACTCGGTCGGGGGCCGGGCGTCCGGGGTGGCTGACGTCACACGTGACGTCGCCGCGGGTGACGGGACTCTAGGGTGGTAGCCGTCGTTGGGGTCATCGAGGGCAACGAGGGCAGCGGGGCTGGGGGGAGAGCCCCTGGGGATCCGGAGGATCTGACAGTGGGCAAGAGAAGGCGCGTCGAGGAACGAAGCAGCAAGCGGCGACCGGCCGTGGTCGGCGGCATGATCGCCGTCGTGGTCGGCGGAGCCGGGCTCGGCGTCTACGCGCTGTACGGCGGAGCCGCCGCCGACGACGGCTCCGCCGCCGCGGCCAACGGCGGTCAGGTGCCCCGGGTCCGGGCCGACGCTCCCTCGGCGGCCGAGGCGAAGACCCTGGCCACCCGGTTCCTGACGGCCTGGCAGCAGGGCGAGACGGCCCGCGCGGCCGCCGTCACGGACGACTCCGCGGCCGCCGCCGCCCTGCTGACCGGCTACGCCCGGGACGCCCACATCACGGACGTCACCCTCACCCCGGGCAAGGCCGCCGGCCTCAAGGTCCCGTTCTCCGTGAAGGGCACGGTGAAGTACAAGAACGTCGGCAAGCCGCTGACGTACGACAGCGCGCTCACCGTGGTGCGCAACCCCAGGAACGGCAAGGCACAGGTCGACTGGCACGCGTCCGTCGTCCACCCCGAGCTCCAGGACGGCGACCGGCTCGTCACCGGCGAATCGGGCACTCCGCCGGTCAAGGCCGTCGACCGGGACGGCGGCGTGCTGACGGCCGCGAAGTACCCCTCGCTGGGCACCGTGCTGGACGGGCTGAGGGAGAAGTACGGCAAGAAGGCGGGCGGCAGGGCGGGCGTGGAGCTCCGGGTCGTCCGCGGCAAGGCGTCCAAGGCGAAGAAGGCCTCCGACAAGACGCTGCTGGAACTCAGCGAGGGCACCCCGGGCACCGTGCGGACGACGCTGAGCCCGACCCTCCAGGCCGCCGCCGAACAGCAGGTGGCGAAGACGGTGCGCTCGTCGGTCGTCGTGATGAGGCCCTCCACGGGCGAGATCCTCGCGGTGGCCAACGCGAGCCCCGGTTTCAACACCGCGTTCAACGGCTCGCTCGCACCCGGCTCCACGATGAAGGTCATCACCTCGTCGCTGCTCATCGACAAGGGCCTGGCCTCGGCCGACAAGACCCACCCCTGCCCGAAGACGTTCGCCTACGGCGGCTGGAAGTTCCACAACGACGACGACTTCGAGATCAAGGACGGTTCGTTCAAGGCGTCCTTCGCCCGCTCCTGCAACACCGCCTTCATCAGCCAGGCCCCGGAACTGGACAACGACAGCCTGACCCGGCAGGCGCAGCAGGTGTTTGGCCTGTCGATGAACAACTGGTCGATCGGCGTCCCGTCCTTCGACGGCGCGGTGCCGGTGCAGTCGGCGGCCCAGATGGCGGCCTCGCTCATCGGACAGGGCGGGGTGCGGATGAACCCGCTGAACATGGCGTCGGTCGCCTCCACCGTGAAGGCGGGCGCCTTCCACCAGCCGTACCTGGTCGCCCCGTCGGTGGACGGCCGCACGCTGGCGAAGGCCTCGCGCACGATGTCGTCGTCGACGCTGTCGCAGGTGCGCGAGCTGATGAACTACACGGCCGCGGCCGGCACCGCCGCCGAGGCGATGTCCGGTCTGGGCCCCGACTACGGCGCCAAGACCGGCTCGGCGGAGGTCGACAACCAGGACAAGCCCAACGGCTGGTTCACCGCCTACCGCGGCGACCTGGCGGCCGCGGGCGTCGTCCAGGCGGGCGGCCACGGCGGCGACACGGCCGGCCCGATCGTGGCGACCCTGCTGCGGATGGGCGGCTGAGCGGCTCCCGGACACCGGGGCGCGCGCCGACGGCCACCGACCGGTGGCCCGCGACCGGTGCACGGCCCGCGGCCGATGCGTGGCCCGTGCGCGGCCGGCGGTGGGGCTAGTGGCTGACCGGCTGTACCGTCGCCGTGTAGGTGCGGCGCAGGAACCGCAGCAGCGTCTTGGACTCGAACTGGACCACCGAGACGCCGTGCGCGGAGTGGAACTCGACCACGGCCTGGACGCGCCCGCACGGCCAGACGCGCACCTCGCCGGTGCCGACCGGAGCGCGCAGGCCCTGTTCGAGGAGCGTGCGGGAGAACGTCCACTCCCGGCGGTCGGGCAGCCCGACGCGCACGGAACGGGGATCGCGCTCGGGGTCGTAGCGCAGCACCACGGGTACGGCCGTGTCCTCGACCCGGTCGGCATCGGTGACGATGTGGGCTCGCGTGTACTGCTCGACTACAGACATCGGCCGGCCCTCTCACGCAGCGTGACCTGTGCGGAAGCTATGCGTCCGCTCCCTCTCCAATGTCGCATATTTTGCGGATTGCGCTCGCTTGCGCCGACATATCTCACTTGTGCGATGCACGGGTCGCGACTCCGAGGCGCGAACGAGTCCCTCGCTCTTGCGAACCGTTCGCATTAAGCCACTATCATCGTCGGGTGCACGTACCCGACGGATTCATCAACGCCCCGACCTCCGCCGTGACCGGAGTCGTCGCCGCCGGCGCCATCGCCGTGAGCCTGCGCGGCGCGCGCCGTGAACTCGACGACAAGACCGCGCCGCTCGCCGGCCTGGTCGCGGCGTTCATCTTCGCCGTGCAGATGCTGAACTTCCCCGTCGCGGCGGGGACCAGCGGTCATCTGCTCGGCGGCGCGCTCGCCGCGATACTCGTGGGCCCCTACACCGGGGTCCTGTGCGTCTCCGTGGTCCTGCTGATGCAGGGCGTCCTCTTCGCCGACGGCGGACTGACCGCGCTCGGCGTCAACATCACCGACATGGCGATCGTGACGACCGTCGTGTCGTACGCCGTCTTCCGCGGCCTGGTGAAGGTGCTGCCGCGCTCGCGCCGGTCCGTCACGGCCGCCTCCTTCGTGGCCGCCGTGCTGTCCGTGCCCGCCGCCGCCGTGGCCTTCACGCTCATCTACTGGATCGGCGGCACCACCGACGTGGCGATCGGCAAGGTGGCCACCGCCATGATCGGCGTGCACGTCCTGATCGGCGTCGGCGAGGCCGTGATCACCGCGCTGACCGTGGGCGCCGTCGTCGCCGTCCGGCCGGACCTCGTCCACGGCGCCCGCGATCTGCGGCAGCGGCTCCAGCTGCGGGTGGACGGCCGCCTCGTCGACGTCCCGGCGGCCGAGGGGACGAGCACGGCGCCGGTGGCGGCCCGCGCCTCGCGGCGCACGGTGTGGGCGACCGGCCTGGTCGCCTCCCTCGTCCTGGCCGGCTTCGTCAGCTTCTACGCCTCCGCGAACCCCGACGGTCTGGAGAAGGTCGCCACCGACCACGGCATCGACAAGAGGACCCAGAAGCACGCCTCCTCCGACTCCCCGCTCGCCGGCTACGGCGTCAAGGACGTCGCCGACGCCCGCCTCTCCGGTGGCCTGGCGGGCGTGATCGGCGTCGGCACGACCGTCGTCGCGGGCAGCGCGGTGTTCTGGACGGTACGCCGACGCCGCACGGGCGACGTGTCCCCGGCCTCCACGAGCGGCGTCTGACGTCATGGGAGCGGGACACGCGCACCGGCTCTACCGGCACGGGCACTCGCCCGTGCACGGCCTGCCGCCGCACACCAAGCTCGCCGCCGCCTTCGGTTTCGTGGTGGTCGTGGTGTCGACGCCGCGGGAGGCGATGTGGGCGTTCGCGCTGTACGCCGTCCTGCTCGCGGCCGTCGCGCAGCGGGCGCGGGTGCCGGCCGGATTCCTGCTGAAGCGGCTGCTGATCGAGGTGCCGTTCGTCGCGTTCGCCGTGCTGATGCCGTTCGTGGCCGAGGGCGAGCGGGTGGACGTCCTCGGGCTGTCCCTCAGCGTCAACGGCCTGTGGGGCGCCTGGAACGTGCTCGCGAAGGGCACCCTGGGCGTCGCCGCGTCCGTCCTGCTGGCGTCCACGACGGAGTTGCGCGAGCTGCTGCTCGGCCTGCAACGGCTGCGGCTGCCCTCGCTGCTGGTGCAGATCGCCTCCTTCATGATCCGCTACGGCGACGTCATCACGGACGAGATGCGGCGCATGCGGGTCGCCCGGGAGTCGCGCGGCTTCGAGGCGCGGGGCGTGCGGCACTGGGGGGTGCTCGCGAAGTCCGCGGGCGCGCTGTTCATCCGCTCCTACGAACGCGGCGAGCGCGTGCACCTGGCCATGATCAGCCGGGGGTACGCCGGCTCGATGCCGGTGATCGACGAGGCCACCGCGACCCGCGCGCAGTGGTCGTACGCGCTGGCCCTCCCGTTCGCCGCCCTCGTCGTCCGCGTGTTGGGATGGGCCCTGTGACTGACGTTTCCCTGGAGGTCTCCGGCCTCGCCTTCGCCTATCCCGACGGCCATCAGGCCCTGTTCGGCGTCGACTTCTCCGTCGCGCGCGGCGAGCGGGTCGCACTGCTCGGGCCGAACGGCGCCGGCAAGACGACCCTGGTGCTGCACCTCAACGGCATCCTGAGCGGCGGCGCCGGCACCGTGACGGTGGCCGGGCTGCCGGTCGGCAGACAGCACATGGCCGAGATCAGGCGCAGGGTCGGCATCGTCTTCCAGGACCCCGACGACCAGCTGTTCATGCCGACCGTCCGCGAGGACGTGGCGTTCGGCCCGGCGGCGGCCGGACTGCGGGGCGCGGAGCTGGAGGCGCGCGTCGACCACGCCCTCGCGCAGGTGGGCATGGCGGAGTTCAAGGACCGCCCGCCGCACCACCTGTCCTTCGGCCAGCGGCGGCGCGTCGCGGTCGCGACGGTGCTCGCGATGGAGCCGGAGATCCTCGTCCTGGACGAGCCGTCCTCCAACCTCGACCCGGCTTCGCGCCGCGAACTGGCCGACATCCTGCGGTCGTTGGACGTCACGGTGCTCATGGTCACGCATGACCTGCCGTACGCCCTGGAGCTGTGCCCGCGCGCCCTGATCCTCAGCGAGGGGGTGATCGCGGCGGACGGCCGGACCGGCGATCTGCTCGCCGACGACTCCCTCATGCGCGCCCACCGTCTGGAGCTGCCCTTCGGGTTCGACCCGCGCTCCGCGACAATGGGCGCGTGACGAACGACGGACTTACCGCCGACGGCTCGCCGCTCCTCGACGAGCAGTTGTGCTTCGCGCTGTACGCGGCCCAGCGCGCGGTGACGGCCGCGTACCGGCCGCTCCTGGACGAGCTGGGCCTCACCTATCCCCAGTACCTGGTGCTGCTGGTGTTGTGGGAGCGCGGTGAGACGACCGTCAAGGAGCTGGCGGCGGCCCTGCGGCTGGACTACGGCACGATGTCGCCGCTGCTGAAGCGGCTGGAGGCGGCGGGCCTGGTGCGCCGGGAGCGCTCGGCGCGCGACGAACGCTCGGTGCTCGTCGCGTGCACCGGGCGCGGCGAGGAACTGAAGGGGCGCGCGAGGCGGGTGCCCGGCGCCCTCCTCGCGTCCACCGGTCTGGAGGCGTCGGAGGTCGCCCGGCTGCGCGAGGAGCTGTGGGGCCTCGCGCAGCGGGCACACGCGGCGGCCGACCGCACCCCCTAAGCCCCGGACCCCCGAACCCGCACCCCCGCACTCCCGCACCCCGAACCCCGAACCCGCGAACCCACGAACCCCCACGAACCCCGCACCCCCACACTCCCGCACCTCCGCACCCCCGCACCTCCGCACCCCCGCACCTCCGCACCTCCGCACCTCCGCACCGGCGTTACCTGCGGTTACCACCCCCTGGCGGGAACCTGTCCACCTACCGGCCGGTACCTTGTGCACGATGTAGTTCGACGCAGTTGGGGAAGACGCTGGGGAGGGTCCGCCGTGACAGAAGGCGCCGCAGTCGGCACCACCGAGACCGCCGACGCGGGCGGCACCGCCGACACCCGCCCGACGAAGATCATGTACGTTGCCGAGGCGACCGCGCACGGGGGCCGCGACGGGTATGTGACCAGCCAGGACGGCCAGATCGAGCTGAAGGTCGCGATGCCGCCGCAGCTCGGCGGCGACGGCAACGGCACCAACCCGGAACAGCTCTTCGCGGCCGGTTACAGCTCCTGCTTCCACAACGCGCTGATCCTCGTCGGCAACCGGGCGGGCTACGACCTCACCGGGTCGACGGTGGCGGCGAAGGTCGGCATCGGCCCCAACCGGAGCAAGGGCTACGGTCTCGCGGTCGCGCTCAGCGTCTCGCTCCCCGTCCTCGACCCGGGTCTCGCGGAGAAGCTGGTGGACGCGGCACACCAGGTGTGCCCCTACTCCAACGCCACCCGCGGCAACATCGATGTAACGATCATTCTGGGGTAGCCGAACCGAGGAATCGCAGGCCTGCCGGGGGCGTTGCCCAGGAGTTGAAGGCCGATTCGTCGAAAGGGGCGGGCGTGGACGTGAGCGGTGCGGTGGCCGAGGGTTTCGAGCCGGTCCGGGAGGCGTTCGTCCGCAACTTCGAGACGCTCGGGGACCGGGGCGCCGCGGTGGCCGTCTACCGCGACGGGCGCAAGGTCGTCGACCTCTGGGCCGGCGCACGGGACGTGGACGGCACGGCGGCGACGGCCCCCTGGGAGCGGGGCACCGCCCAGATCGTGCGGTCGGCGACCAAGGGCGTCGTCGCCGCCGGCCTCCTGCTGCTGCACCAGCGCGGCGAGCTGGACCTGGACGCGCCGGTCGGGGCGTACTGGCCGGAGTACAAGGCGGCCGGCAAGGAACGCACGCTCGTCCGGCACGTGCTCGCGCACCGCGCGGGCGTGCCGGTGCTGGACCGGCCGCTGACTCCCGCCGAGGCCGCCGACCCCGATCTCGGCGCGGCGGCGGTCGCGGCCCAGACGCCCGCCTGGGAACCCGGCACGGACCACGGCTACCACGCGCAGACGTACAGCTGGCTGACCGGCGAACTGGTGCGGAGGATCACCGGACGGCCCGTCGGGGAGTGGATCGCCGACGAGATCGCCGCACCGGTCGGGGCCGACCTGTGGCTCGGCCTGCCGGCGGCGCAGCGCGGGCGGGTGGGGCGCGTGGGGCAGGTGGAGGCGCCGGCCCAGACCGGGGCGCTGAAGACCCGGCCCAAGCCCGCTGTCGCGGCCGCCTACGCCGATCCGTCCTCCCTCACCCGCCGCGCCTTCGCCGCGATCACTCCGCTGCCCGACGAGAACGACCCCGCCTACCGGGCCGCGGCCCTGCCCGCGTCCAACGGCATCGCCACCGCCGACGGTCTGGCCCGCTTCTACGCCTCTCTGATCGGCGAGGTCGAGGGCGGCATACGCCTGCTGCGGCCGGAGACGGTGGAACTGGCACGCGGCGAGCAGTCGTCCGGCCCGGACCGGGTGCTCGTGGTGAACACCCGCTTCGGTCTCGGCCCCATGCTGCACGGCGCCGCGTCCCCCCTGCTGTCCCCCGCCTCCTTCGGCCACCCGGGCCGCGGCGGAGCGCTCGGCCTGGCCGACCCGGAGTCGGGGACCGCCTTCGGCTACGTCACCAACGGCTTCCGGTCGAGCGTGACGGCGGACCCGCGCGCACAGGCCCTGCTCCGCGCCCTGCGCACGGCGACGACGGCGCGCTGACCCGCCGGTCCGCCGGCCACCCTCCCGACGCCTACACGTTGATCGAGTGGGATCTCCGGCCCGAGGCGTCGTCGATCTCCAGACGCGCCTTGGTCAGCAACTGCATGGCGATCTCGTTGAGGGCGCGGGCGCCCGCGATCTCCTCCCCCACCCGGGGCTGGTTCGAGTCCACGTCGTGCCGTGAGGCATGCCCGTGCGCCCGGACCTCGGTCCCGTCGGGCAGCCGCACCAACGCGACCGCCCGCGTGTGCCGGTCGTCCTCCTCGAACTCCAGCTCGACGTGCCAGCCGACCGTGGTATGCATCGCGGCCATGACGATCACCTCCGAAGCTCCTGCTTCCAGAGTGCTCCTCCCGACCGCCCCCCGCACCCACGCGCCCTGCCGCGGCGCGGCGCGGCAGGGCGCGGCGCGGCGCGGCGCGGCGAGGCGAGGCGAGGCGAGGAACACCGAAGCGCTCCTTGAACGACCGGGCACCGGTCGACGGCAGGGCACCGGTCGCCGCTCCCACGACGGCCGAGCTCAACCGGCGTCCGGTGGCTCCGCCTGTGCCGGGGCGCCATGGCCTATGGTCATCGACCACCGCACGGCCGGGGACGCTTCGACGGACACGACTCCGCTGCGCTCCGCCTCGGACAGCGCGAACTGGTTGACGACGGTGCTGGTCCCGTGGGCCCCGCACTCCAGGGGGAAGGAGACGTGCACAGACTCCACCGCTACCGTGATCTTCCCCTTGCCCTGGCAACTCACCGCGACGGTGAGGGCGTCACCCTTCTTGCCCCGGCTGTACAGGACCTCGGCGTTGCCGGTGGTCACCTGCCGGCGGCCGGCGACCGATGAGTCGGCGTCCAACTCCGGCGGCTTCCGCAGCGGGGGCGGCGTGGCGCTGGGCGCGGCCCCTGCCGGTGTCCTGCCGGGCGCCGTGGCGCCCCGGGGCTGCGCGCTCTGCTCGGCGTCCGAACGGTCCGTCGTGCACGCGGCGAGGGAAAGAAGGGCCGCGCCCCACGCGACGCCCAGTACGGCCCGGGTTCGGCACGGCATATCGGTCCTCCGGGACAGCTCAGCCGACGCGGTGCGGCGTGGGGATGATGACGTTGCCCTGCTGCCCTGCTGCAGCTATCGGGATCATGTCAGCACAGCTGAGGGGTTACCAGCCTTCACCGCGCCTCCTGCGGCCGACGCTGGGACGACTGGACGGTGGGACGGCGAAGCGCCCGGCCCCCGGGGAGGGGGTCGGGCGCTTCGCCGTCAGGCCGGGATGGCCGGGGTGTGGACGTCAGCCGCGGCCGCCGTGGTGGTGGCCGTCACCGTGACGGTCGTCGCGGTCGTCGCGGTCGTGACGGTTGTCGCGGTCGTGACGGTCGTCGCGGTCGTGGCGGTTGTAGCGGTCGTCACGGCCGTGACGGTCGCGGCCCCAGGACTCGTCGTCCACGAAGCGGTGGCGGTCGTCGCGCAGGGTGGCGGTGTCGGAGTAGTTGTCCCACACCTCGCGGTGGCGGTCCTGGAACAGGTCGGTGCTGGTGTCGCGGCCCTCACCGGTGTGGACGCGGACGGTGGTGCGGGGGGCCAGCCGGTAGTGGCGGAAGGTGTAGCTCTCGCCGCGCTCGGCCGAGAGGGTCCACCCGTCCAGGTTGACGGTGTGGCGGCTGCTGTTGGTCAGCTCGACCCACTCCCTGTTCAGCGAGCGGGCGGAGCGGTCGTTTCGGCCCGGTGCGTCGTACTGCACGGCGCTGATCTCCACCTTCGACCGGTTGTGGTGCGGGTGGTCGGCGGCGGAGGCCGGCAGCGCCACCGTCCCGACGACGGCCGCGGCGATCGCGGCGGCGGCGAGACAGCGGGCGGAAACAGCGTTAGCAGACACAAGGTCTCCTTGCGTGGTGCGGGTTCACGGCCAGATCGGCCGCATGGCCAACACTCGACCACCCACCCCGTTCCGCGCGCCTAATTGCCACCTCACGTTACGAACCGTCCACATTACGGTGACAGTAGGCTTCCATGTCCATATATGTACTGAAGGCTCCGAACCGTTGGCGTTACTGCCCTGCGGGCCCTCACCGCCGCCGCCCGTCACCCGAAAGTGGGTCACAGGCAGAGAAAGGCCGGTGAGGGCGCCCCGTCCCCACGGAGCCCTCACCGGCGGTCTTTCCCAGCCGGTCTCGCGCGTCAGGCGCGCACGAGCTCCCGGTCGTCGTCCGGGTCCGCGCCCTCGGCGTCGGCCGCCCGGTCCAGCGCCTTCAGGCCCTCGCCCTCGACGTCCACGTTGGGCAGTGCGCGGTCCAGCCATTTCGGCAGCCACCAGGCCTTCTTGCCCAGCAGGGCGAGGACGGCGGGCACGATGGCCATGCGCACGAGGAACGCGTCGAAGAAGACGGCGATCGCGAGGCCGAAGCCGATCATCTTGATCATCGACTCGCTGGAGCTGATGAAGCCGCCGAACACGGCCATCATGATGATCGCGGCCGCGGCCACCACCTTGGCGCTGTGCCGGAAGCCGGTCACCACGGCCTGGCTCGGGCTCTCGCCGTGGACGTACGCCTCACGCATCCGGGTCACGAGGAACACCTCGTAGTCCATCGCGAGGCCGAACACGACGCCCACCATGAAGATCGGCATCATCGACATGATCGGTCCGGTCTCCTCGACGCCGATCAGGCCGCCGAGCCAGCCCCACTGGAACACCGCGACGACGGCGCCGAGCGCGGCGAGCACGCTGAGCAGGAAGCCGAGGGCCGCCTTCAGCGGAACCAGGATGGAACGGAACACCACGATCAGCAGCAGGAAGGCCAGTCCGACGACCAGGCCCAGGTACGGGATCAGCGCGTCGTTGAGCTTCTGCGAGAAGTCGATGTTCATGGCCGTGGTGCCGGTGACGAGCACCTGTGCGCCCGTGTCGGACCTGACCTCGGCGCCCTGGTCGCGAATGGCGTGGACCAGGTCCTCCGTCTGCGTCGAGGAGGGCTTGGAGTCCGGGATCACGGTGATCGTCGCGGTGTCGCCGGCCTTGTTGAAGGCGGCCGGGGTCACCGTCACGACGTCCTTGAGGCCCTTGATTCCGTCGGTCACCGAGGTGGCCGCCGCCTGCGGGTCGTCGCTCTTCTGCGCGTCGACCACGATCATCAGGGGGCCGTTGAAGCCGGGGCCGAAGCCGTCCGACAGCAGGTCGTAGGCCCGGCGCTGGGTCGTGGACGTCGGCTGCGAGCCGTCGTCCGGCAGGCCCAGCTCCAGCTCGGCGGCGGGGACGGCGATCGCGCCCAGCCCGATCACGCCCAGCACCAGCACGGCGGCCGGCCGGCGGATGACGAAGCTGGCCCAGCGCACACCGAGACCGGGCTTGGCCGGACCGGACGAACCGGCCTGACCGGACGGCTCGGCCGTCGCCGTCGCCGGACCGGACGGCGCGGACGCCTCGGCCACGCCGCCGCGCGACCGGCGCTTCTCGCCGGTCGCCCTGACCTTCCCGCCGGCGAATCCGAGCATCGCGGGGATCATGGTCAGCGCGATGAGGACGGCGACCACGACCGTGCCGGCCGCCGCGAGGCCCATCTTGGTCAGCATCGGCACGTTGACGACCGCGAGGCCCGCCAGGGCTATCACGACCGTGAGGCCCGCGAAGACCACGGCCGACCCTGCGGTGCCGGTGGCGCGTCCGACCGCCTCCTCGCGGCTGCGGCCCTCGGCCAGCTCGCCGCGGTAGCGCGAGACGATGAACAGGGCGTAGTCGATGCCGACCGCGAGCCCGATCATCAGGGCGAGCGTGGAGGTGGTGTCGCCGAGGTCCAGCGCCTTGGCGAGGGCGGTGATGGTCGAGACGCCGATGCCGACGCCGATGATCGCCGTCAGCAGCGGCAGTCCGGCCGCGACCAGCGAGCCCAGGGTGACGACGAGGACCACCGCGGCGAGGGCGAGACCGACGATCTCGCCTACCGCGCCCGGCTCGGCCCCGGCCTGCAGCGCGTCGCCGCCGACGTCGACGGTCAGCCCGGCGGACCGGGCGTCGTCCGCGGCCTTCTCCAGGGCGTTCCTGGTCGCGTCCTTCAGCTCCATGCCGGGCGCGTCGTACCGGACGGAGGTGTAGGCGACCGTCTCGTCCTTGCTCACGGCGTGCGTCGTGAACGGGTCGGCGACGGAGACGACCTCGGAGCCGTCGCTCAGGGACTTGACGGCCTTGTCGACGGCCGCCCGGTTGGCGGCGTCCGTCATCTTCTGGCCCTCGGGGGCCTTGAAGACGATGCGCCCGGTCGCGCCGTCGGCGCTGGCTCCGGGGAAACGCTGCTCCAGCAGGTCGAAGGCCTTCTGGGCCTCGACGCCGGGAATGGAGAAGGAGGTGGTGCCCGGCGCGGGCGCGGTCGCCGCGCCCACTCCGGCGAGGGTCAGCAGCGCGACCCACATGAGGGCGACGAAGGCGCGTCGCCGGAAGGCGAAACGGCCGAGTTTGTAGAGGAACGTGGCCACGGAGGCGTACTCCCGGTCAGGTCGTGTGCGTGCAGGGCAGGGTTGACCGGCCCGGCGCGAGGCAGGGCTGATCGGCCCGACGACGTGAGCGGTGACGTCAGGATGGGCGGACCGTGGGGACGGTCAGGTGGTGGGTGCGCCGAGGGCGGGGAGGACCACGGCGTCGATGTACGACAGAAGGAACGTCTGCGTCGGCGGCTGCTCGTCGAGCATGGTGCGGGCGGCGAACGCGCCGATCATCATGTGCGGCATGAAGTCCATCGCCGGGTTGTCCGCACGGATCTCGCCCCGGTCGACGGCCCGCTGCAGCACACGGCGGAACTCCGCCATCTCCGGCTCGACCAGGTGTTCCTTGAAGGCCTTCAGCAGGTCGGGGTTGCCGTGCACCGCCATGGCCAGACCCCGCATCAGCGCGGAGTTCTGCTCCATCTCGCAGTCGTCCGAGCGCAGGGTGAGGGCGTGCAGGTCACCCCGGAGCGTCCCGGTGTCGACCGCGTCGGCGGAGCTGCCCGGCTTGCCGTGGCGGACCGCCTTGGCCACCAGTTCGGCCTTGCCGCCCCACTGGCGGTAGAGCGTGGCCTTGCTGGACCGGGTGCGAGCGGCGACGGCGTCCATGGTGAGGGCGTCGTAGCCGACTTCGCGGAGCAGCTCGAGCACGGCCTCGTACAGCTCTGCCTCACGCTCGGGGGTGATGCGGCTGCGACGCGCCGTTGCGACCTCAGTCATTCCGCTCCCCTTCCCGCTGCGGACCGAACCGAACCAGACCGGACCGGCGCAGGGTCCGTCTTCGTACGTTCCGAATGTAGCGCAGTCCACTGCGAAACGAAACCGTTTCGTACGTGCCCTGTCTCACGCGCGCCCGGTTCCGCACACATGTCATAAGTTGCTCGGGTCCATCCCCCGGAAAAGCATGGGGAGGTGAGCTATCTGCGCCTGCCCCATCTCCATGGTGACCTGTTGTGCTTCGTGGCCGAGGACGACCTGTGGCTGGCCCCGCTGGCCGACCCGGGCCGCGCCTGGCGGCTCACCGTGGACCGCACGAAGGCCGGACACCCCCGGTTCTCCCCCGACGGCCGCCTGATCGCGTACACGAGCTGGCGCAACGTCGTCCCGGAGATCCACCTCGCGCCGGTGGAAGGCGGACCGGCACGCCGGCTGACCTACTGGGGCAGCTCCGACACCCGGGTCTGCGGCTGGACGCCCCCGGACGCCGACGGAAACGCCGACATCCTCGCCGTCGCCTCGCACGGCGAGCCCTTCTCCTACTTCACCTGGGCCTACAAGGTCTCCCCCGACGGCTCCCCCGGCCGGAAACTCCCCTGGGGCCCGGTCAGCGACCTCCAGTGCGCCGACCTCGACGGCGAACGCCGCACCCTCCTGCTCACCGGCACCCCGCCGCACGAGCCGGCCGCCTGGAAGCGCTACCGGGGCGGCGCCACCGGCCGGCTGTGGCTGCACGGGCAGCGCCTCCTGGAAAACGTCGAAGGCCACCTCGCCTGCCCCCTCTTCGTCGGCGGCCGGATCGCGTTCCTCTCCGACCACGAGGGCGTCGGCAACCTGTACTCCTGCGCCCACGACGGCTCCGACCTGCGTCGGCACACCGACCACGACGCCTTCTACGCCCGGCACGCCTCCAGCGACGGCGCCCGGGTGGTGTACCAGTGCGCCGGAGACCTGTGGATCGTCGACGACCTCGCCGCCGGTTCCGAGCCGCGCCGGATCGACGTGCGCATCGGCGGACCGCGCGCGGGACGCCGCCCCTACCAGATCCCGGCCGCCCAGCACGTGGACGGCCTCTCCGTCGACGAGACCGGCCGGGCCGGCGCCGTCGTCGTCCGCGGCAGTCTGTACTGGCTGACCCACCGCGACGGACCGGCCCGGACGATCACCGACACCCCCGGGGTGCGGGTGCGGCTGCCGGAGATGCTCGGCCCGGGCGGCCGGGTCGCCTATGTGACGGACGCGGACGGCGAGGATGCCGTCGAGATCGCCCACCTGCCCCGGGCCACGGGCCGGCGCCCGCCCCGGCGGCTGGCCTCCGGCAGGCTCGGCCGGGTGCTGGAGACGGTGGCGGACCCGCAGGGCGAACGGCTCGCCGTCGCCTCGCACGACGGCCGCCTGCTGCTCGTCGACCTGACCGAGGACGCGTCCGCCGAGGACGCGTCCGCCGAGGAGGTCACCGAGCTGGTCGCGTCGGCCAACGGGCCCGTCCGCGACCTGGCCTTCTCCCCCGACGGCAGCTGGCTGACCTGGTCGCACCCCGGCATCGGACGCTCCCTGCGCCAGATCAAGATGGCCCGCATGAAGGACCGGTCGGTCATCGACGTCACCGACGGCCGGTTCGAGGACGAGAACCCGGTGTTCACCCGGGACGGCCGCTACCTCGCGTTCCTGTCCTGGCGCGGCTTCGACCCGGTCTACGACGTGCACACCGGCGACCTGTCCTTCCCGCTGGGCTGCCGCCCCTACCTCGTGCCCCTGTCCTCCGCGACGCCCTCGCCCTTCGCCCTGACCCCGGAGGGCCGCCCGGCCGCCGGCGGACTGGACCCGGTGGAGGACGACGGGGACGGCGCCGACGGGACCGTGACCGTGGAGACCGAAGGGCTGGCCAGCCGGGTCACCCCCTTCCCGGTCGCCGCCTCCAAGTACTCGGCCCTGCACCCGGTGGCGGGCGGCGGGCTGGTGTGGCTGCGCTGGCCGATCTCGGGGGCGCTCGGCGAGACGTTCGCCAACCCGGACGACACGAGCGGGCGGCCCACCCTGGAGCACTTCACCATCGGCAAGGCGAAGAAGTCCGAACTCGTCGGCGATCTCGACTGGTTCGCGGTGAGCGGGGACGGCACCCGGCTGGTCGTGGTCGACGAGGGCGAGCTGCGCGCGGTGCCCGCCACCGAGTCCGGCGACCCGGACTCCACGGTCTGGATCGACCTGCGGCGCATCCTGCACGAGGTGGACCCCGGCGCCGAGTGGCGGCAGTCGTACGAGGAGGCCGGCCGGCTGATCCGCGCCTACTTCTGGGACCCGGGCATGTGCGGGATCGACTGGGACGCGATCCTCGACCAGTACCGTCCCCTCGTCGAACGGGTCGCCTCACCGGACGAGTTCGCCGACCTGCTGCGCGAGGTGCTGGGCGAGCTGGGCACCTCCCACGCGTACGTCACCGCCGCCCGCCGCAACGAGGGACCGCCCCACTACCAGCGCCTCCAGGGCCTCCTCGGCGCCAACCTCGCGCACCGGGAAGGCGGTTGGACGGTCCGGCGGATCCTGCCCGGCGACTCCTCCGACTCCAGGGCGCGTTCGCCGCTGGCCGGCGCCGGCATCCGGGAGGGCGCGGTCCTCACCCACGTGGACGGCCGCGCGGTGGACGCCGTGGCCGGCCCCTACCCGCTGCTGGCCGGCGCGGGCGGGACCACGGTCGAGCTCACCTTCATCCCGGCCGACGGTGACGCGGACCGCCCACGCCGGGTGGCCGTCGTCCCGCTCGTCGACGAACGCCCGCTGCGCTACCAGGACTGGGTGGCCAAACGGCGCGAGGTGGTACGCGAGTCGAGCGACGGCCGGTGCGGCTATCTGCACATCCCGGACATGGGCGGCTCGGGCTGGGCCCAGTTCAACCGCGACCTGCGCGGGGAGGTCTCACGACCGGCGCTGATCGTCGACGTGCGCGGCAACGCGGGCGGCCACATCAGCGAACTGGTGGTGGAGAAGCTGACGCGGAAGATCCTCGGCTGGGACCTGACCCGCAACGCCCAGCCGGTGTCCTACGCGTCCAACGCCCCGCGCGGGCCGGTGGTGGCGCTGGCGGACGAGGCGACCTCCTCCGACGGCGACATGATCACGGCCGCCTTCAAACTGCTCGGACTGGGCCCGGTCGTCGGCCAGCGCACCTGGGGCGGTGTGGTCGGCATGACCGGACGGCACCAGCTGGGCGACGGCACGGTCATCACCGTCCCGATGAACGCGGCCTGGTTCGACGCGTACGGCTGGTCGGTGGAGAACAGGGGCGTCACCCCCGACCTGGAGATCCTGCGCACCCCCCTCGACTGGGCCGAGGGCCGCCACGCCCAACTCGACGACGCCGTACGCCTGGCCCTGGACCTCCTCGCCACGAACCCGCCGGCGACCCCGCCCGACCACACGGGCGTCCCCGACCGCTCCCGCCCCGGGCTGCCACCGCGTACGAGCTGAGCCGCGCAGGACGCGAGGAGCGCGGAACGCGAGGAGGGGCGCCCCGGGCCCGGGGCGCCCCTGCTCACCGTTCACCGTCCGCCGGAGCGGGGGGTCAGAAGCTCTCTTCGTCGAAGCCGACGCGCTCGCGCTCGCGGTCCCGCTCCTGCGGGGTGCGACGCTCCGACGCCTCGTGCTCGGGGCGCATGCGCTCCGACGCCTCGCGCTCCGGACGCATGCGCTCCGCGTCCTCGCCCGGACGCTGCTTGCCGCGCTGCTGGACCTGCTCCTTGGCCTGCTGGGCCTTCTGCTTGACCTGCTGCTGCCGCTGCTCGGACTGGTCCTGGAACTTGTCCTTCATACCCATGTGGGTTCACTCCTGTAGGAGATGAGGGGGCTGGAGCCCCGTGGTGGGGCCTCGACCAGATTCACACGGGCGGTCACGGTGCGCATGTCGATCAACTACGCTGCGTAGTCCTGGCCTGTTCGTCGGCGGACCCGCCTGCTCCCACCAGTCCCGTCCGCATCCCCTGCAGGCGGGGCGCGAACCGCTGCATCTCCCGCCTGCCGACCGTCCCGATGAGGCCGGGCAGGTAGCCGCGCACACCCTGCATCCCGCGCAGCCAGCCCTGCGCGTACACGTGCGCGGCGCGCCGCTCGACGCCCGCCACGATCCGGTCCACCGCCGGTCCCAGCGGGTACGTCTTGTTCGCCGGCCACGGCAGCCGCTGCCTCAACTCCCGCATCACCTCGTCCTGGTCGGCCCCGCGCACCATGTCCGTGTCGGTCCAGGACAGATAGCCCACGCCCACCCGGACGCCCTGGTGGGCGACCTCGGCGCGCAGACTGTGTGCGAACGCCTCCACGCCCGACTTGGACGCGCAGTACGCGGTCATCATGGGCGCCGGGGTGATGGCCGCGAGCGAGGCGATCTGCAGCAGGTAACCGCGGCTCTCCCGCAGCAGCGGCAGGAACGCGCGAGCCGTGACGGCCGAGCCGATCAGGTTGACCTCGACGACCCGGCGCCAGGACTCCGGGTCGGAGTCCGCGAACGGACCGCCGTTGGCCACACCGGCGTTGGCCACCACGACGTCCACCTTGCCGAAGCGCTCCTTCACCTCCGACGCCACCCGGGCCATCGCCTCGTGGTCGGTGACGTCGGCGTACCAGTGGTCGCTGTCGCCGTGCAGCCGCTCGGACACCTGCTTCAGCGCGTCCGGTTCCAGACCGACCAGCGCGATCCTCGCGCCGCGCGCGGAGAGCTTGCGGGCGAGCAGCTCCCCGACGCCCCGCGCCGCCCCGGTGACCACGACGACCTGTCCCTCGAGCTGGACCCTGCTCATGCGCCCTCCTTCGACTGCGTGTATGCGATGACGAGTTCGCGGATCCGACCGGTGACCAGGTCGGGCGCCTCGACCGGCGTCATATGGCCGACGCCGGGCAGTTCGGTGACCCCCAGGGAGCGGGGCAGCGCGGCGGCGATCCGGTGGGCGTGCACCGGCGGCGTCATCCGGTCGGCGGTGCCCACCAGCACCGCCGTCGGCACGTCCAACCGTCCGACGCCCTGGTCGAGATCGAGCAGGTGCAGCACGTCGGACCAGGCGTGCCGCACCCGGCGCGGACAGGCGTGCACGATCCGGGCGCACGCCTGCACCATGTGCGGGGCCGCGCCGGCGCCCATCGTGGCGTACTTCAGGATCCGCATCGCGACCGGCGTGACCGGTCCGAGGGGCGCCCTGGACCCGAGGACCCGCCGGGTCAGCCAGGTGCGCAGCCGGCCCGGCCGCAGCGGGACGACGGTGGACTCGGCGACGAGCCGCGAGGCGCCGGTGCTGCACAGCAGGACGGCGGCCGCGTGCTCCCGGAAGACGTCCCGGCCGGCCGCCGCCAGCACCGTCATGCCGCCCATGGAGTGACCGGCGATGACAGCCTTCTCCCCGGGCGCGAGCGTCGCCTCGAGGACGGCTTCCAGGTCGTCGGCGAGGGCGTCCGTGCTGCACGCCGGGCTCGCCGGGGTGCGACCGTGGCCGCGCTGGTCGTACGCGATCACCCGGTGGTCGACGGCGAGTTCGCGGATCTGCGCCGCCCAGAACGCGGTCGAGCAGGTCCAGCCGTGGGCGAGGACGACGGCGGGCGCGGCCTCGGCTCCCGAGGCCGGACCGTGGATCTCCACGTGCAGGCGGGCGCCGTCGGCCGAGACGGCGGACAGCTCCCGCACGCGGACCGGCCCGGCGGCCGGGTCGGCGGCCGGGTCGGCGGCCGGGTCGTCGAGGGCGGTCACGCCGTCACCCCCGTGTCCTCGGCGTCGCGCTCTCCCGCGGCCCGCGCACCGGCGGGCGCGCGCAGGACCTCGTACTCCGCGAGGTCCACGCGGCGCGTCGCCCGCCGGAACTCGGCGGTGGTCCCCGGCCAGACGGTGGTGTTGCGACCGCTCTCGTCCAGGTACCAGCTGGTGCAGCCGCCCGTGCTCCACACCGTGCGCTTCATCCGGTCCTGCACCCGGCGGTTCCAGGCGTGCACGGCGCTCGGACGGGCGTCCAGTGCCGCGCGGCCCCCTAGGACGTCGAGCTGACGCAGATAGTCGGCGAGGTAGTTCAGCTGGGACTCGATCATCAGGATCATGGAGGAGTTCCCGAGGCCGGTGTTCGGGCCGATGATCGTCATCCAGTTGGGGAAACCGGCGGCGGACGCGCCCCGCAGGGCCTCCATGCCGCCCTTCCAGGTCTCCGCGAGCGTCCGCCCGTCCGCGCCCACCACCCGGTCGGCGATCGGCATGTCGGTGACATGGAACCCGGTGCCGAACACGATCACGTCGGCCTCCGCCTCGGTGCCGTCGGCGGCGACCAGGGTGGACCCGCGCACCTCGCTCAGGCCGCTCGCCACGACGTCCACGTTGGGGCGCGTGAGGGCCGGATAGTAGGTGCTGGACAGCAGGATCCGTTTGCAGCCGATGCGGTAGTCCGGGGTGAGTTTGGCGCGCAGGGCCGGATCCTTGACGGCGCGGGCCATGTTGCGCCGGGCGAGCTGCTCGACGAAGCCGAGTTCGTTCGGGTGCTTGGTGAACGCCTGCACCTGCAGCTCGCGGATCCCCCACAGCAGACCGCGCCGCATCCGCGCGGTGAAGGGCAGGGCCCGGTGCAGGGCGCGCTCGGCGCCGCTGACGGCCCGGTCGACGCGCGGCATCACCCACGGCGGGGTGCGCTGGAAGAGGGTCAGCCGGGAGACGTCCGGCTGGACGGCCGGCACGATCTGGACGGCCGAGGCGCCGGTGCCGACCATGGCGACCCGCTTGCCGGTGAGGTCGTGGTCGTGGTCCCAGCGGGCCGAGTGGAAGACCTTGCCGGGGAAGGAGTCCAGGCCGGGGATCGCCGGGATCTTCGGGTCGGAGAGCGGCCCGGTGGCCGAGACGACCATGTCGGCGAGGTAGCGGCCGGCGCTGGTCTCGACGTCCCAGCGCAGCTCCTGCGCGTCCCAGGTCATCCGCAGCACCTCGGAGTCGAGCCGCAGGTGCGGCCGCAGCCCGAAGACGTCGGTGACGTGCTCCAGGTAGGCGCGGATGTGCTCCTGGCCGGAGAAGGTGCGCGGCCAGTCCGGGTTGGGTGCGAAGGAGAAGGAGTAGAGGTGGGACGGCACGTCACAGGCGCACCCCGGGTAGCTGTTGTCCCGCCAGGTCCCGCCCACGCTGCTCGCCCGCTCCAGGATCACGAAGTCCGTGATCCCCTCCCGGCGCAGCCGCACGGCGGCTCCCAGTCCGCCGAAGCCGGACCCGATCACCGCCACCCGTACGTGTTCGGTCATCCCGACACCTCCCAGCCGTGCGACTCTCATCGACCCTGCCAGTGAACACTGGCGCAATCGGAGGGTAGAGCAGGTCCGTACCGATGGGTAGGGGCCGGGAGAAGGAAAGTTACCGGCGGTACAACATAGGCTTCGCCCGTGACGGACAAGCGCGAGTACCGGACGGAGGAGCTGGCGGCCGAGGCCGGCATCACGGTGCGCACCCTGCGCTTCTACCGCGAGCGCAAACTGCTCGCACCGCCCCGGCGCGAGGGCCGCATCGCCTGGTACGACGACCACCACCTGGCCCGGCTGCGCACGATCTCCGCCCTCCTCGAACGCGGCCACACCCTCACCGGCATCGCCGAACTGGCGAACGCCCTGGACCAGGGCAGCGACGTCGCCGAGCTGATCGGCGTCGGCGGCCCCACCGAGGAGGAGCCGGTCCGCCTCACCCCCGAGGAACTCGCCGCCCGCTTCGAGGGCCAGGTCACCCCCGAGAACCTGGCCACCGCCCTGGACCTCGGCTACCTGGGCACCGACGGCGACGACATCGTCCACATCAGCCGACGGCTCCTGGACGTCTCCACCGCCCTGGTGGGCGAGGGGATCCCGCTCGCCGAGGTCCTGGCGGCGGGCGTCCGCGTCCGCGAACACGCCGACGCCCTCGCCGAACTCTTCACCGACCTGATCCTGCGTCACGCCACCGAGCACGACCTGCCCCGCCTGCGCCCCCTCGCTCGAAGCGTGGTGGAGGCGGAACTCTCCCTGGCGTTGGACCGACGGCTGCGCAAAGAGCCCTGAGGAGCCCTCCTGTGGAGCGTTGGGCGCCGCCCGCAGGCCGTGGGCCGCAGGCCGTGGGCGACGGCCGTGGGCCGTGGGCGACGGCCGTGGGCCGTGGGCGACGGCCGTGGGCCGCAGGCCGTGAGCCGTGAGCCGCAGGCCGTGAGCCGTGAGCCGCAGGCCGTGAGCCGTGAGCCGTGAGACGTGGGCGACGGCCTACAGGTCGTAGACGACGGTCACCGGGGCATGGTCCGACCAGCGCTCGGCGTGCGTGGCCGCCCGCTCCACGAACCCCTTCACCGCCTTGCCCGCGAGACCGGGCGTCGAGACGTGCAGGTCGATCCTCCAACCTGAGTCGTTGTCGAAGGCCCGCCCCCGGTACGACCACCAGGTGTACGGGCCCTCCAGGTCCGGGTGCAGCTCCCGTACGACGTCCACGTAGCCGCCGTCGGCCGTGGCCAGCACCCGGCTCAGCCAGTCGCGCTCCTCCGGCAGGAAGCCCGAGCTCTTCTGGTTGGCGCGCCAGTTCTTCAGGTCGGCCTGCTGGTGTGCGATGTTCCAGTCGCCGCAGACCAGGACCTCGCGGCCGTCGGCGGCGGCGCGTTGGCGCAATTCCTTCAGGTGGGCGAGGAACTGGTCCATGAAGCGGATCTTCTCGTCCTGGCGGTCGGTGCCGACCTCGCCGGACGGCAGGTAGAGAGAGGCGACCGTCACGCCGGGCAGGTCGGCCTCCACGTAGCGGCCGCTGCCGTCGAACTCGGCGGAACCGAAGCCGACACGGACGGCGTCCGGCTCGCGGCGGGTGTAGAGGGAGACGCCGGCGCGGCCCTTGGCGGCGGCCGGCGCGTGGGTGACGTGCCAGCCCTCGGGGGCCCGGACCGTCTCCGGCAACTGCTCCGGCTCGGCCCGCACCTCCTGCAGGCACAGCACATCGGCGGAGGTGTCCGCGAGCCACTCCACGAAGCCCTTCTTCGCGGCGGCACGCAGTCCATTGACGTTCACGGAGGTCACGGTCAGCACCCCGGCACGATACCGGTCGAAACCCGCCGGGCCGGACGCCGGCCGCGGTCCGGCGGGCCGGGGAGGGCCGGCCGGGCGGGGCGGCCGGGCGGGCAGGTCGGACGGGGCGGGCCGGCCGGTCGGACGGGCGGGGCAGCCGGCCGGGGCGG
>NZ_JBHVYK010000054.1:0-55396 GCF_042880855.1 Streptomyces sp. NPDC058291 | reverse complement strand
GCAGAACGCATCTGATGGTCCTTCCGTCACGACCGGGCAGCCGACACCTCGTCAGACTGACGCACCCGTTCGGGACGTGATCCACCGTCAGTCACCGGTCGCGGCGGCACCACCCGGGGCGTTCACACGGGTGAAGCGCACCGGCGTCAGGACAGCGACAGACCGGTGTTCAGGACCTGACGCAGCGTCGACTCGGGCGCCCGGTCCGGGCCCGGCGACCGCCAGGCGACGAACCCGTCGGGACGGACGAGCACGGCGCCGCCGCGGCTCGTGCCGTGGCGCTCCGCCCAGTCGGCGCCGTCCTCCGGCACCAGGTCGGCGTCGGGACCGGATCCCACCCGGTACGACCTGAGCGGAAGGGCGAGCTCCGCGGCGAGGCGTCCGGCGGCCTCGTGCCAGCCGCCCGGCTCACCGGCGTCGCTGAGCAGGACCAGGGACCGCTCGTAGAGGTCGAGGGTGGAGATCCGTTCGTCTGCGCGCCGCACCCACAGGTGGGGCGCCCGGCTGCCGGGGCCGCCGCTCAGGTCGAGGCCCTCGGGGACGACCGGGACCGCGGGGTCGGCGCCGACGACGGCGCCCTGCGGGTAGCGGTAGCCGAGGGCCACGTTGAGGATGCCTCGCTGCGGGCCGCCGCCGGTGCCGGCCGGCGGGGCGAATCCCGGGTGGCTGTGCTCGGCGGACCGGGCGGCGGCGCGGGCGCTGGTGGCCTCCGCGACGGGCCGGCGCTCGGCGTCGTAGGTGTCCAGCAGGCCCTCCCCCGCCCAGCCGTCGAGCACCGCGGCGAGCTTCCATGCGAGGTTGTGGGCGTCCTGGATGCCGGTGTTGGAGCCGAAGGCACCGGTCGGGGACATCTCGTGGGCCGAGTCGCCGGCCAGGAACACCCGGCCGGACCGGTAGCTGCGGGCGACCCGCTGGGCGGCGTGCCAGGGCGCCTTGCCGGTGATCTCCACGTCGAGGTCGGCGACGCCGACCGCCCGCCGGATGTGCTCGACGCACCGCTCCTCGGTGAACTCCTCCAGGGTTTCCCCGCGTTCGGGGTGCCAGGGGGCGTGGAAGACCCAGTTCTCGCGGTTGTCGACCGGCAGCAGCGCTCCGTCGGCGTCGGGGTTCGTCAGGTAGCAGACGATGAAGTGGCGGTCGCCCACGACGTCGGCGAGGCGCCGGGACCGGAAGGTCAGGCTGACGTTGTGGAACAGGTCGCCTGGGCCGCTCTGGCCGATGCCGAGCTGCTCGCGGACGGGGCTGCGCGGGCCGTCGGCGGCGACGAGGTAGTCCGCGCGGACGGCGATGTGCTCACCGGTCTCACGGCTCTTGGCCACGGCCGTGACGCCGTCGGAGTCGGTCTCGAACGACATCAGTTCGGTGGAGAACCGCAGGTCGCCGCCGAGCCGTCGCGCGTGGTCGAGCAGGACCGGCTCCAGGTCGTTCTGGCTGCACAGGCACCAGGAGCTGGGGCTGAAGCGGGCCAGGCCGCCGCCCGGGTCGATGTCGCGGAACAGCCACTCGCCCGCGTCCCCGACCAGGGTGGGGGTCTGCAGGATGCCGTGGTTGTCGGCGAGGGTGGCCGCCGCGTCCTGGATGGCCCGCTCGACGCCGGACACCCGGAACAGCTCCATCGTGCGGACGTTGTTCCCGCGGCCGCGGGGGTGGATGGAGGTGCCGGCGTGGCGCTCCACCAGCAGGTGGGGCACCCCGAGCCTGCCCAGGAACAACGAGGTCGCCAGGCCGACCAGGGACCCGCCGACGATGAGGACCGGGACCCTGAGGGTGTGGGGGCCGGTCCGTTCTTCTCGTTCGTGCATCACTCTCGCCTCCAGCGCGTCGATTCCGCCGACCCGGCCGGATACGGCGGAGATCCTCATGCATGCCCCGTGAAGCTGACGGCTCCTCAGGCTTCACCCGCCTGCGTCGCGGCGCCCGCGGGCGGTCGGCGGTCGCGGCGACCGGACGGAACCGCGCGAAACGCTGAGCTCGGGCCGCGGCTCGGCTAGCCTCGATCTCCCACCGTGTGGGAACTGAGTTACGACGAACATCACTTCGGGAGTTCCGTGTCCGACCAGCTGCCGCCCCCACCGAACTCCGCGGCGGAAGAGGCCGCCGCGCTCCGGCAGACCGGAGCCTCACCCCTGCGGATCGGCGACCCGGAGCGCGTCGGGCCCTTCGTCCCGGTGGCCTTGCTCGGCAGCGGCGGGATGGGACGCGTCTACCTGGCGCGGGCCGCCGACGACACGCCCGGGCTGTTCGCCGTGAAGGTGATCCGGCCGGAGTACGCCGAGGACGTCCGGTTCCAGCGCCGCTTCGAACGCGAGGCCGCGGTGCACGCCCGGCTCGGTCCGCCGCACACCCCGGGGTTACGCGGAACGGGCTGGGACGACCGGCTGCTCTGGATGGCCACCGAGTACATCCCCGGCCTGGACCTGGCCGACGCGGTGCGCGGGGGCGGCCCCCTGCCCACGGCCGCCGTGTGGCGGCTGACCGCCGAGCTGGCGCGGGCGCTCACCGCGCTCGCCGCGGTGGAGGTGGTGCACCGGGATCTGAAGCCGTCCAACGTGCTGGTGTCGCCGCAGGGCGCGTATGTGATCGACTTCGGGATCTCCAAGGCCCTGGACGCCAGTGCGATCACCGGCACGGGCAACCGGGTGGGCACCGCGGCCTACATGTCCCCGGAGTATCTGAGGACGGGTCACTGCGACACGGCCTCCGACGTGTTCTCGCTGGCCGGAACCCTGCTGTACGCGGCCACCGGGCGCGCCCCGTTCGGCGACGGCACGGGCGTCGACGTGATGCACCGGGTGGCGTTCGAGGAGCCGAACCCGGAGGTGACGGCCGTGGTCTCGGCGGCCGACCCGGAGCTGGGCGCACTGCTGACGGCGTGCCTGGCCAAGGAACCCGAGCGGCGTCCCGTCCCGAGCGAGCTGATCGACACGGTCGGCGCGCGAGCCCGGGCGACCGGCTGGCCGGAGCCGATGCGCAGCGCGGTGCTGGCCCGGCAGCGCGCGTACGAGACGCTGCGCCGCCTCCCCGTCGAACGGGCGGCCCGGCTGCGGCCCTCGGACGGCCGGGCGGACCGGGTGGCGGCGGCCCCGTCCGGGCGCTTACCCCGGGAGAGCAGCCCGGCGACCCCGCCCGCCCACGCTTCCCGCGAAGAGAACCCGGCGCAGGCGGCGCCGGCGTCATCGTCGGCGTCGGGGCCCAGGCCTGCGGCCCGGCCGCCGGCACGGCGCAAGCGGATGGCGGTCGTCGCCGCCGTCGCCCTGCTGGGCACGGTCGCCGCGGGCGCCCTGTCCCTCCGGCACGAGGAAGGCCCGGCGACCGCTTCGCCGAGGGCGTCCGCGTCGGCGTACGGGAGCGAGCCGGGCGGCGTGCCCGGCTCCGGCGGCGGCGGGGCGGCTCCGTCCGGCGTCCCGGACCGGGCCTCCGCCGCGGGCTCGTCCAGCAGACGCGCCGACGTGGCGGCCCGGCAGGACGCGTCGCCGTCCCGGCCCCCGGCCTCGCCCTCCGCGGCCGACGGCACGGGGAGCACGCCCACCGCACCCGCCGACGACGTCTCCGCCTCCGCCGCTGCGAGCCCCTCCGCCGAGAGCACCCCGGTCGAGCCCGCCGCGCCGCCCTGGATCAGCGACTGCGCGTACTACGCCGGCAGCGGCCGCACGAGCCTCGGCGACACCGGAAAGCGGGTGCGGCAGGCGCAGTGCATGCTCAGCGCACGCGGCTACGGCGTGGGCGCCGCCGGCGTCAACGGCGCCTTCGGCACGGACACGGAGACGGCGGTCCGCGGCTTCCAGGGCGACAAGGGGCTGAAGGCCAACGGCGTCGTGAACAAGGCCACCTGGGCGGCGCTCCGGGCGGAGAGCTGACGGCCGGGGCCGCCCTCCGCAGCGGCCCCGGCGCTCAGCAGCTCAGGTAGAAGCGGACCGTCGTGCCCTCGTCACCGGTGTGCAGGCGCACCAGGTCGGCCACGTAGTGCACGAGCATCAGACCGCGGCCGCCGATCTGACCCCGGGCGGGCGGTCTGCGGCCGGCCAGCGGATCGGCCAGCCGGCCGGCGTCGCGCACCTCGCACACGAGCTGGCGCGCCTCGGCCCACACCGCGAGCGTTCCGCGTCCACCGCCGTGCACCACGCTGTTCGTCGTCAGCTCGGCCACCGCCAGCTCGGCGTCCTGCAGCATCCGGCCCGCGAGGCCGAGCCGGTGGGCCTGCTCCACGGTGAAGGAGCGGGCCATGAACAGGTTGCCGGCGTCGAAGGAGAACACGGCGGCGTCCGGGGCGGGCGTCAGCGCCTCGTTGTAGCGCGCCACGACGGAGGGCCAGTCGTAGACGTCGCTGACCTGGCGCCGGTCGCGGGACACGAGGGTCGGGTGGGTGATCCTGGCGTCGGCCAGGACCGCCTCGTCCAGGTTCGCCTCGTCGTAGGGGCACAGGATGGTCGCCGCGCGGCCCTCGAAGGCCGCGTTGATCAGCGCCTCGTGCTGCGCGCACGCCGGGTACTCCACCGCGCTGCGGCCGGCCCAGATCGGCTCGCCGATGATCCGCGCCCGTTCCCGCGGGTGAGCGTCGGCGAACGAGCGGAGCACTCCGGGGATGATCCGGCCCGGATTGCGGCCGGCCTGCGTCATGTCCAGCAGCAGGACGCCCTCGGCGTCGGCGCCCAGCGCGGTCCTGATCAGCTCCAGGTTGGGTCCGGGCACCGCCACCGCCACCGGTTCGCCGAGGTCCAGGCCCTCCTGGACGAACGACACCGTCTGGTCCACGTACTCCTGCTCGCCGCGGTAGAACAGCGCGGGATGCTCGAACGCCTCATGGGTCGCCACCGTGTTCATCGCGGCGCCACCTCGATCCGGTGCAGGCCCGGCCAGAACAGGCCCAGGACCCGGGGCACCTGCGGGGGCGGATGCTCGACCACCATGCGGCCGGCGGGCAGGCCCAACGCGGTGACGGCGAGCGCCGCGACTCCGGCCACGTCGACGAAACCCACTTCCGACAGCTCCACGTAGGACACGTCGGCGTGCTGCCGGGCCAGGCCCGCCAGAGCGGCTTCCCACGGCGACCGGGTGACCTCGCTGATCTCACCCCTGGCGCGAATGCCGGGTCGACCGGGCAAGGGGCCCACCTCCAGGGCGGCCCCGCCGCGCGCCGGCCCCGGTCCGTCGACTGCCTCCGCGGCGTCCACCACCCGCGTCCTCCTTCGTGTCCGCGGGTCACCCGCCGCGTCCAGGGGCCCAGACCCCTGGACGGCCGCTGCCCGCCCCCGGGCAGCCTAACGCGGCCCACGGCGCCGCTGCCGCCCTGTCCGAGGACTGCGTTCGACTCCGTTCGACCTTCTCCGGCTCCGGGCGGCGTTCGCGTCCGCGCCGGGTGGGCGACCGGTGCGCGAAGTAGCGTGATCCGCACGGCGGGACGGCCGCGTCCCGGCGACACGGATGCCGACGCTGCCGGCAGTGACCATGTCGACGACGCCCGGGCGCCGACGACGTCGAACCCAGGGTGACGTGATGTGTTGGAGTGCGACGGCCGATCTGGTGGCGGGCGCGGGCGTGACCGCCGTCGGGGTGGCCTGTGTGACGCGGGTGCGCGACCCGCGGGACCTCCTCCTGGCCGCGCTGCCGTTGCTGCTCGGCGCGCACCAGATCGTGGAGGCGGCGGTGTGGGACGCGGGCGGGGGCGACGGGGCCGCCACCGTCGCGTGGGTGGTCATCGCACTGCCGCTGCTGGCGGTGTGGGTGCCCGCGGGCGTGTGGTCGGCCGCCGAGCCGTCCGCCCGGCGCGGGCCGGGATGGGCGCTCGCGGTCGGACTGGCCACCGCCGCGGTGCTCGCGTACGGGATCGCCACCGGTCCCGTGACGGCCGAGATCCGCGGCCACACCGTCGGCTACCGCCTCGACCTGACGCATCCGCCGGTGCTCGTGGCGGGCTATCTCCTGGCCACCGTGGGCTCGCTGCTGGTCTCCGGCGACCGGCGCCTGCTGGTGCTGGGGGCGGTGGTCGCGGCGGGTGCGGCGGCCTGTTTCACGCTGTTGCGGCTGGAGTTCGTCTCGACCTGGTGCGCGTTCGCCGCCGTGTGGTCGGTGCTGCTGTGGGACTGGACCCGCCGCCGGCCGGCCGCGCGAGGACTCGGCCCGCGCGGCTGACCGGCCGTCGCCCTGATCTCCCGCTCTCCCCACGCCCTCCCCCTGTTCACGAGCGGGGAGGAGGAGAGGAGGAGGCAGCAGCAGGGCGGCGGGGAGGGCTTGAGGAGTACGGCGGCCTCGGCTCAGCCGCCGCTCTCCTCCGCACGGGCGGCGGGGCCGTCGTCGAGTTCGGCGACCAGGCCGCGCAGCACCGGGCCGTACTCGGGATGGGAGAGGGCGAACGCCATCTGGGCGACCAGGTAGTCGGCCGGGTTGCCGGTGTCGTACCAGCGCCCCTGGATGACCTGCCCGTACACCGCGCGGGTGGCGGCGTAGGCGTTGATGGCGTCGGTCAGATAGATCTCGCCGGTCCGGTGCTCGTACCAGCGGCGGGTCTGCTCCCGCAGTTCGTCGATGATGCCCGGGGTGACGACATAGCCGCCGATGGCCGCGTACGCCGACGGGGCCGCGGCGGGCTCGGGTTTCTCCACCAGACCGGTGATGCGCAACTGGCCGCCGCCGAGGTCCTCCTTGACGATGGGCACGCCGTAGCGCCCGGACTCGGCGGGGTCCATCGGCAGCAGGGCCAGCACGGGGCAGCCGGTCTGCTCATAGGCGCGGATCAGCTGCTGGGCCCGCGGGACCTCGGCCACGAAGACGTCGTCGGGCCACAGCACCAGCACCGGTTCGTCGCCGAAGACTCGGGCCGCGTTCAGCACCGGAGTGCCGTTGCCGTAGGGGCCGTACTGGTCGAGGTAGGTGATGTGGCCCCGGCGGGCCAGTTCGGCGACCTCCTCCACCGCGTCCGCGTAGTGCGTCTTGCCGCCGGCGCGCAATTGCTCGACCAGGGCCGGGTTGGGGCGGAAGTGGTCCTGGATCAGGGACTTGCCGCCGGAGACGACGATGGTGATGTCCGTGATGCCGGAGTCCACCAGTTCGCGCACGGTGTGCTCGACGACCGGCTTGTCGCCGACCGGGAGCATCTCCTTCGGCGTCGCCTTCGTCAGGGGCAGCAGACGGGAGCCGAGCCCGGCGGCGGGAATCACGGCCCTGCGGATCGTCGGGGACATCGTGTCTCTCTCGTTCGAGCGGCGCACCGTGCCGGTCGGCACCGCACAGTCGGACGCTACCAACGGTCGCCCCACCTGCGCTTACCGGGCGCGGCGGCAGGCATGGGCACGCGCGGGCCCGGTGCGGCCTGGGACAGCCCGGACGACGGCCGCGCGCGCGGGTGCGCGAGGGACCGGACGACGTCACCGGTCCGGCCCTGCCCCCGGACACCACCGCCTACCTGTGCGGCCCCCTGCCGTTCATGCGGGCCGTTCGCGGCGACCTGCTCGCCCGGGGGCTGAGCCCCGCCGCCGTCCACGACGAGGTGTTCGGTCCGGACCTCTGACTCGGCAGGTGACCTGCCCGCCGCGTCCGCCCCGACCGGGCCTCTGGTTGGATGTCCACCCATGACGCGACGGATCTTCATGGACAAGCAGAGCCCCAAGGCCTACCACGCGCTGGTCCAGACGTCCGAGGCCGTGCGGGCGACCGCCGCCGACGCCGGGCTCGAGCGCACCGTCGTGGAACTGGTCAACCTGCGTGTCTCGCAGCTCAACGGCTGCGCGTTCTGTCTCGACGTGCACACCGGGGCGGCCCTGCACGCCGGTGAGGACACCCGCAGGCTGGGCGTCCTCGCGGCGTGGCGGGACACCGAGCTGTTCTCCCCGCTGGAGCGGGCGGCGCTGGCGCTGGCCGAGGCGACCACCGTGCCCTGCGACGCGGCCACGCAGGAGACCGCGTACGCCGACGCCCGGCAGGTGCTGACCGAGGACCAGATCTCCGCCGTGATCTGGGTGGCCGTCACCATCAACGCCTTCAACCGGGTGTCCATCCTCAGCGGGCATCCCGTGCGCTGAGCCGACGGGGGCGCGTCCGGTCCGGTAGGAATCGTCCGTGGCCGGTGCGAGGCGCCGACGCCCGACGAGCACCGTCCGGGCCGTCCGCCCGCACGCGTCCGCCCCGCCGTGTCCAACCCCGCCGTGTCCAACCCCGCCGTGTCGACCCCGCCGTGTCCGCCCTGTTGGAGGCCCCGCCCATGTCCCGACCCGTCACCCCCGACGGACCCGAGTCCGCCAACGCCGAGGCATGGCAGGCGTACGCCACGCACCACCTGCGGCGCGGCACCGTCCTGGCGGAGGCGGAGCGGATCGACTGGGAGTTCCCGGGCACCGGGCCGGACGAGGCGTTCCTCGGCGAGTTGAGGGGCCGGCGCGTCCTGGACCTGGGGTGCGGCACGGCCCGGCACGCCGCCCGGCTCGTGCGCGCACACGGCGCCGTCGTGGACGCCGTCGACTCGGCGGCAGGCCAGATCGAGCGGGCCCGGGCCCGGTACGGTTCCCTGCCCGGGCTGCGGTTGATCCACGCCGACGCCGTGGCGCACCTGCGGGAGGCGCAGCCGTACGACGTGATCTACTCCGTGAACGCCGTGCCCTTCGTCGACCCGCGTCGGCTGTTCCCCGCCCTGGCGGCCGCGCTCGTCCCCGGCGGCACCCTCTGCTTCTCCGCGCTGCACACCGACTCTGGCGGCGAGGGCACGGGTCCGGAGCCGGTGGCGCGGCCGGAGACCCTGCGGTTCGCGGGCGGCGGCGAGACGACGGTCCACCTGTGGGCGCCCGCCCCCGAGGTGTGGGAGGCGTTGCTCGCCGACCACGGGCTGCGGGTCGAGGACGTGGTGACGGTGACGTCGCCCGACCCCGGGAACCCCGCCGCCTACCGCGTGTTCCGGGCGCGGCGGCCGGTGCGTGTGAGCGCCCGCCCCCGCGCCGGCCGTCCGCCGGCCGCGCACGCGACGCTCGGCGTCGGCGCCATCCTGCACGGCCCCCGCGGACTGCTCCTGGGCCGTCACCGCGGGGGCACCTGGGAACTGCCGGGCGGCGCCGTGGAACCCGGGGAGTCCTTGCAGGAGACGGTGGTGCGCGAACTGCGGGAGGAGACCGGGCTGCGAGCGGCCCCCGACGACGTACGCCTGCTGGGCACGCTCCTCGACGCGGTGGACGGCGTCGTGCGGATGACGGTCGGCGCCGTCGTCACGGACTGGGTGGGCGAGCCGGCCGACCAGCCCGGCGAGAGCGTCGGCGACTGGCGCTGGTACCCGCTGGACCGGCTGCCGCCGTCGCTGTTCGTGTGCAGCGCCCAGTCCCTCACCGCCTGGCGTCCCGACCTGCCGATCGACCACGCCCCGGCCCGTTTCGCTCCCTTTGCCTCCTTCGCTCCGGTCCCTCCTCTCGCCGCCGGGCCGGGCGGCGATGACGACTGACCCCGGCGGGTCCCCGCCCGCCGTCGTCCGCCCCCGCCGTCCGGCCGACCTCGACGGGTGCGTGGCCGCGCTGGCCCTGGTCCACACGCACAGCGGTTATCCGGTCGACTGGCCCGTGGACCCCGCCGCCTGGCTGACTCCGGCCGCGCTGCTCACGGCCTGGACGGCCGAGCTGGACGGGCAGGTCGTGGGGCACGTCGGGCTGTGCGCCCCCGGGGAGGGGGACGCGGCGGCGGCGCTGTGGCGCAGCCGTCCGGGCCGGCCGGCGCCCGCGGTGATCAGCCGGCTGTACGTCTCCCCCGCCGCCCGCGGTCACGGCCTCGGCGCGGCGCTGCTGGACCGGGCCGTGCGGGCGGCGCGGACCCGCGGCCTGCATCCGGTGCTGGACGTGGTCGCCGCGGACCCGGCCGCGGCGTTCTACGAGCGACTGGGCTGGCGCGGCCTCGGTACCGTCGTCCAGCGGTGGGGACCGGCGCGCGACGTGCTCGTGAACTGCTTCGCGGCGCCGTCCCCGGGCTCGTCGGCCGCTGACTGAGGCCGCCCGTCGCGGGCGTGGCCCGTCCCGCACGCGGACGGGATAGCACGCCCTGGCCCGCGGCGCGGCCGAACGGCGGGCCAAGCCACTCGCAATCGTGTGTTTCCTCACCCGATCCGATGTCTTCCCGCCGACTGTCCGGCGGTCGTTCCCGCAGGTCATGAGAGAGTTGCGCCCCGATCTAGCCAGGGGGATCCATGACACGGCGTCAGCAACGGTCCGGGGCGGGCAGAAGGGCTCTGATCCTGCTGGTCGCGCTGGGCAGCACGGCCGGTGCGACGCTCGCGGGAACCGCCTCGGCCGGCGCCGCGACCTGGACCACCGTGGCGGCGGGCGTGGCCTACCGGCAGTACGACCTGCGGGCGGCCGCCGGGACGGCACGCGCGCACGTGCTGGACGTCGATCTCGCCAACCCCCATGTGCGCCTGGGGCTGTTGTACCCGGGGGCGGTCGCGTCCCGTGCGGCGCTCTCCGCGCTGGCCGACCGGCAGCGGGCCGTCGCCGGCGTCAACGGCGATTTCTTCGACATCTCCGAGGCGCAGCACCCGGGCGTCGCGGCGACCGGGTCGAGCGTGGGCCCGGCCGTCGCGAACGGCCGGGCGCTCAAGGGCGCGGTCCCCGACGGGCAGCGGTTCGGACCCGAGCTGCCGCCGGGCACGAACACCAGGGCCGTGATCGGCGTCGGAACGGACGGCAGGGCCCGGCTGGACAGCCTGTCCCTGGACGGGTGGTACACCGCCGGGGGCCGGCGGCTGCCGTTGGGCGGCGTCAACCAGTACGCGCTGCCGGAGAACTCCGTCGGCGCGTACACCCCGGACTGGGGCAGCGTCTCGCGCAGACGGGCCGTCTGCGGCGCCGACGCCGAACGGGCCGCGCCCTGCGGCGCGGGCGCCTACGAGGTGACCCTGAGGAGGGGCAGGGTCGTCTCCGCGTCGAACACGCCCGGCAGCGGAAGCGTCGCGGCCGGCACGACGGTCCTCGTCGGGCGGGAGGCGGGCGCGCGACGCCTGAAGAGACTCGCCAGAGGCCAACGGGTGACGGTCCGTTACGGGCTGATGTCCGCGTCGGGGTCCGGCTACGGCTTCGCCGTCGGCGGCTTTCCGGTCCTGTCGGGCGGTGCGCCGCTGTCCGGTCTGAACTCGTCGGTGTCGGCCGTGCGCACCGCGGTCGGCATCGCCGCCGCCGGGAAGAGGGTGTTCCTGCTGGCGCTGGACGGGGCCCTGGCGTACCGCAGGGGACTGACCGTGGCCGAGGTCGCCGCCGAGTTGAGGCGCCTCGGCGCCACCGAGGGCTTCGGTCTGGACGGCGGCGGCTCGTCGACCCTGGTGGCCCGCCCGCCGGGCGCGACCCGGGTCACCGTGCGCAATCATCCGTCCGACGGGTCGGAGCGTCCCGTGCCGAACGGCATCGGGGTCTTCACCAGGTGACGCCGGCGTCCCCGCCGGGCCTCACGGTCGGAGGCCGCCGACGATGTCGGCCGTCGCCATGAGACCGCTGTGGATGGTGGGCGCCATGCTGGTGCCGGCCAGCAGGAATCCGAGCAGCAGGCAGACCAGCGCGTGGGAGACCTTCAGGCCGGCGTTGCGCGTGAAGATCACCGCCAGGACCGCCAGCAACAGCACCAAGGAAATCGAAATGGCCACCGTCAACCTCCTCCGCCACGTCCGTTTCGCGGCGTTCGGGCGTAAGTGTGGCGTAAAGGAGGCTTCGTTCGTGTCGTGGACGCGTCCGCCGAACGAGTGGTGTCCGACGGGCGCCCACCGCACGACGGACGTCGAGGTCAGCTCCAGGCCGGCCAGGCCGCCCGTATCGGCCGGACCGCCGCCGCCCGTTCACCGTGTCGCGGCGCGCGCACGACGAAGCCCGCCCCAGGCGGGACGGACTTCGCCGCGGGTTCCGCGGCCGTTCGCGCCGGACGTCAGGGTGCGCGCAGGTCGACCAGTTCGGCCAGGGCGGTGCGATGGGCGCCCGCCGTGCCGTAGGCGATGGAGTCGGCCTTGGCCCGCTTGAGGTTGAGGTGGACCGGGTGCTCCCACGTCATGCCGAGGCCGCCGTGCAGTTGCAGGGCCTCCTCGGCGGCCCGCACGGCCACGGACGCCGCGTAGGCCTGGGCCACGGCGACCGACACGGACACCTCGTCGGAGGACTCCCCGGAGGCGAGCGCGTCGGCAGCGCTCCGGGCGGCGGCGCGCAGGTTGACGACGTCCAGCCACAGCTGGGCCAGCCGGTGCTTGAGCGCCTGGAAGCCGCCGACCGGCCGGTTGAACTGCTTGCGCTCCTTCAGGTAGCGCACGGTCTCGGTCAACGCCCAGTCCGCGAGGCCGAGTTGTTCGGAGGCGAGCAGTCCCGCACCGGCCCGCAGCGCACGGCGCACGGCGGGCTCGGCGTCGCCGATCCGGCGGCCGGGCGCGTCGGCCAGGGTGACCGTGGCGAGGGGCCGGGTGAGGTCGAAGGAGGTCTGCGGGGTGACGGTGACGGCATCCGCGGGCACGGCGTACAGTCCGCCGTCGTCGCCGGGCACGAGCAGCACATCGGCCACGGCCGCGTCCGCGACGCCGGTCAGCTCCCCGCGCAGGACGCCGTTGTCGACGTGCGCGCTCCGGTGGGCGGCGCCCGGTGCGACGTGCAGGCCGACGGCCAGCGCGCCGATCGTCCGCCCCGACGCCAGCCGACCCAGCAGTTCCTCGTCCCCGCAGGCCAGCAGCGCCTCGGTGGCGACCACGGCACTGGTGAGGTAGGGCACCGGGGCGACCGCCCGTCCCAGCTCCTCCAGCACGACGGCGGCTTCGCGATGGGTGGCGCCCTGGCCGCCCTGCGCCTCGGGCACCAGCAGACCGGCGAGGCCCATGCCGTCGGCGAGCGCCTTCCAGGCCGACAGGTCGTGCGGGGCGCCGGACTCGGTGCGGGCGATGACGCCGGGGGCGTCGCAGTGGTCGGCGAGCAGGTCCCGGACGGCGGCGCGCAGCGCCTCTTCCTCCTCCGAGTACAGCAGATCGGGCTGTGTGTTCACCGGGCCAGGTCCTTCCATGCGACGTCCTTGTCGGTGCGCGGCTCGGAGGGCAGGCCCAGGACGCGCTCGGCGACGATGTTCAGCAGGACCTCGCTGGTCCCGCCCTCGATGCTGTTGCCCTTGGATCGCAGGTAGCGGTACCCGGCGTCCCGGCCGGTGAAGTCCACCAGCTCCGGGCGGCGCATCGTCCAGTCGTCGTACAACAGGCCCTCCTCGCCGCGCAGTTCCACCTCCAGGCCGCTGATCTCCTGGTTGAGGCGGGCGAAGGCGAGCTTCATGCCGGCGCCCTCGGGGCCGGGCTGGCCCTGGGCGAGCTGCTGGCGCAGGCGTTCGCCGGTGAGCCGGGCGACCTCGGCCTCGACCCACAGCTTCAGCAGGCGCTGGTGCAGGTCGTGGGTGCGCAGGTCGGGCCGCTCGCGCCAGGTCTTCGCGACGGGACCGATCATGCCGCCCTCGCGGGGCAGCCGCATGCCGCCGATGGCGACGCGCTCGTTGTTCAGCGTGGTCTGCGCGACCCGCCAGCCGTCGCCGACCTCGCCCAGCCGGCGCGCGTCGGGGATGCGGACGTCGGTGAGGAAGACCTCGTTGAACTCGGCCTCGCCGGTGATCTGGCGCAGCGGCCGGACCTCGACGCCGGGGTCGCTCATGTCGCACAGGAAGTAGGTGATGCCCGCGTGCTTGGGCAGGTCCGGGTCGGTGCGGGCGATGAGGATGGCCCAGCGGGCCACATGGGCGCTGGACGTCCACACCTTCTGTCCGTTGACGACCCAGTCGCCGCCCTCCTCGCGGACGGCGCGGGTGCCGAGGGCGGCCAGGTCGGAGCCGGCGCCGGGCTCACTGAACAGCTGGCACCAGACCTCCTCGCCCGTCCACAGGGGCCGCAGGAAGCGCCGCTTCTGCTCCTCGGTGCCGTACTTCAGGATGGTCGGCGCGGCCATGCCGAGGCCGATGCCGATGCGCCGGGGGTCGTTGTCCGGGGCGCCCGCGGCCTCCAGTTCGGCGTCCACGACGGCCTGCAGGGAGCGGGGCGCGCCGAGGCCACCGAGGCCCTCCGGGTAGTGCACCCAGGCCAGTCCCGCGTCGAAGCGGGCCCGCAGGAAGGTCGACCGGTCGGTCGTGGCGGGCGGGTGGGCGGCCAGCAACTGCGCGGTTCGGCGCTTGAGTTCGGCTGCGTCGGTCATGCGGCGGCTCCGTTCTGCGGTACGACGGCGATCCGGCCGGTGGTGACGCCGTCGGCGACCCGCTGCACGGCGGCCGCGGCCTCGCCGAGCGGCACGCGCTCGCTGACCAGCGGCCGGATCGCGCCGCGGGCGGCCAGCTCGGTGAGCTGTTCGTGGCAGTGCAGGACCAGCTTCGGGTTCTTGGTGTTGTACAGGCCCCAGTGCAGGCCGAGGATCGCGTAGTTCTTGACGAGGGCGTGGTTCAGCGCGGGGCTCGGGATGGTTCCGCTCGCGAAGCCGACGACCACGATGCGGCCCTCGAACGCGACGGTCTTGGCCGACTGTGTGTAGGCCTCGCCGCCGACGGGGTCGTAGATCACATCGGCGCCCCGGCCGCCGGTGGCCTCCTTCACCGCGCCGACGACGTCCTCGGACCGCCGGTCGATCACCACGTCGCAGCCCAGCTCGCGGGCGACGGCGGCCTTCTCTGCGCCGCCCACGACGCCGATCACGGTCGCGCCCGCCGCCTTGCCGAGCTGGACGGCCGCGCTGCCGACCCCTCCCGCGGCGGCGTGCACGAGGAGCGTCTCGCCGGCCTCCAGGCGCGCCCTGCGGTGCAGCCCGAACCAGCCGGTCTGGTAGCCGATGTGCAGCGCGGCGGCCTCGGCGTCGTCCAGCGAGTCGGGGGCGGGGAGCAGGGCCGCTGCGTCCGCGACGGCGTACTCGGCGAAACCGCCGTGCGGGAGGGCGGGGTTGGCGATCACCCGGCGGCCGTCCTCGGTCTCCCCGCAGATCTCCACGCCCGGGGTGAACGGCAGCGGGGGCCGTACCTGGTAGTGGCCCCGGACCATCAGGGCGTCCGGGAAGTTGACGTTCGCGGCGCGCACCCTGAGCAGGACCTGGCCGTCGCCGGGAGTGGGCCGCTCCAGTTCCCGCAGCCGCATCACCTCGCTCGGCTCGCCGTTCTCGTGCACCTGCCATGCCTGCATGCGGAGCCTCCACGGGACTGCGTCGTCTGACCGGGTCGAGTGCATACTAAGCGGTCGCTTGCCCTCGGGGGAACCGTGGTGCGCGTCACCTCCTCGACGGCCGCGCCCGCACGTGCATCCGCTCGCCCTGCGGACCGAAGAGGCTGAGGAACTCGGCCGGCCCCTCCCCCGTCGACCCGAACCAGTGCGGCACGCGCGTGTCGAACTCGGCGGCCTCTCCCGCCGTCATCACCAAGTCGTGCTCGGCCAGCACCACCCGCAGCCGGCCGGACATCACGTACAGCCACTCGTAGCCCTCGTGGGTGCGCGGGTCCGGCTCCTCCTCGCGCTGCGGCACCAGCACCTTGAAGGCCTGCAGTCCGCCCGGCTGCCGGGACAGCGGCCAGAAGGTGCGCCCGTGGCGCACCATCGGCTCGGCCCGCACCCGCGGATCGCCCACCGGCGGCGCCCCGACCAGCTCGTCCAGCGGGACCTGATGCGCCTGGGCGATCGGCAGCAGAAGCTCCAGGCTGGGCTTGCGCAGCCCGGACTCCAGCCGGGACAGGGTGCTGACGGAGATGCCGGTCGCCTCCGACAGCGCCGCGAGCGTCACCTCCCGCTGCTTCCGGAGCCGCCGGAGCCTCGGTCCGACCTCGGCGAGCACGTCATCTGCAGTCATGCCCCCATTTTGCGGAACCGGCAAAGGCGTTTGTCAATCCCGCCTCTCCCCGGCGACGGTGGCGACGGTGGCGACGGTGGCGGCGGAGGCGACGGTGGCGGCGGAGGCGCCCGGAGGAGCGAGGCGCCCTTCGGGCGCGTACCCGCCGGTCGGCGAACGGGCCCGACGACCGCGCCCGGCCGCGAATCCGCACGTCTCGTGGATCTCGTGAGCTTCGCGGGAGCGTGTGCGGGTGTCGTTGTCGGTGGGGCGTTGCACCATGGCTGCATGTTGCTGACCCGGCTCGCCGACGTGTCCCGGGAGGTCGCCGCCACCTCGGCGCGCTCCCGCAAGATCGCCCTGCTCGCCGAACTCTTCCGGGAGACGGAGGCGGACGACGTGCCCCTGGTGATCCCGTACCTGGCCGGACGGCTGCCCCAGGGCCGTCTGGGCGTCGGCTGGAAGGTGCTGGGCCGTCCGGTCGCCCCGGCCGGGGCCCCGGCCCTCACGGTGCGCGAGGTGGACGCCCTCCTCGGCGAGCTCGGCGCGGTGGCCGGCCCCGGTTCCCAGGCCGAACGGGTGCGGCTGGTCGAGCGGCTGATGGGCGCGGCCACCGCCGACGAGCAGCGCTTCCTGCTCGGCCTGCTCACCGGCGAGGTCCGCCAGGGCGCGCTGGACGCCGTCGCCGTGGAGGGCCTGGCCCAGGCCACCGGCGCGCCCGCGCCGGACGTGCGGCGGGCGGTGATGCTGGCCGGGTCGCTGCAGACGGTGGCCCGGGCGCTGCTCGGCGAGGGGCCGGCGGCGCTGGAGGCCTTCCGGCTCACCGTCGGCCGTCCGGTGCTGCCGATGCTCGCGCACACCGCGTCGTCCGTCGCCGAGGCGGTCGGCAAGCTCGGGGTCTGCGCGGTGGAGGAGAAGCTGGACGGCATCCGCGTCCAGGTGCACCGCGACGGAGACGACGTCCGGCTCTACACCCGCACCCTGGACGACATCACCGACCGGCTGCCGGAGGTCACCGAGGCGGCCAGGCAGTTGGCGGGCACGCGCTTCGTCCTGGACGGGGAGGTCATCGCCTTCGACGAGACGGGACGCCCGCGCTCCTTCCAGGAGACCGCCGGCCGCGTCGGCTCCCGGGTGGACGTGGCGGCGGCCGCCCGGGCGATGCCCGTCTCCCCCGTCTTCTTCGACGCGCTGTCCGTGGACGGCCGCGACCTGCTCGATCTGCCCTTCGCCGAACGGCACGCGGAGCTGGCCCGGCTGACGCCCGAGCCGATGCGGGTGCGCCGCGCGCTCGTGGCCGGCCCCGACGACGTCGAGGCGGCGGAGGAGTTCGCCGGGGAGACCTTGCTGCGCGGGCACGAGGGAGTGGTGGTCAAGGCCCTGGACGCGCCCTACAGCGCGGGGCGGCGGGGCGCGTCGTGGCTGAAGGTCAAGCCCGTGCACACCCTCGACCTGGTGGTGCTGGCCGCCGAGTGGGGCCACGGGAGGCGCTCCGGCAGGCTCTCCAACCTGCACCTCGGCGCGCGCGGCGCCGACGGCGGCTTCGTCATGCTCGGCAAGACGTTCAAGGGCATGACCGACGCGATGCTCGCCTGGCAGACGGACCGTCTGCGCGAGCTGGCCGTGAACGAGAACGCCCAGGTGGTGACCGTGCGGCCCGAACTCGTCGTCGAGATCGCCTACGACGGCCTGCAGCGCTCCACCCGGTATCCGGCCGGCGTCACCCTGCGCTTCGCCCGCGTCCTGCGCTACCGCGAGGACAAGCGGCCCGAGGAGGCCGACACGGTGGAGACCCTGCTCGCCGCCCACCCGCAGGTGCGCCCGTGACGCCGGCGACTCCTCGACGCAGCGCCGGACTGCTGTTGTTCCGGCACAGCGACACGGGTCCGCAGGTGTTGCTGGGCCATATGGGCGGTCCGTACTTCGCCAGGAAGGACGCCGGGGCCTGGACCGTCCCGAAGGGCGAGTACCAGCCGGACGAGCCCGCCTGGGAGGCGGCCCGCCGCGAGTTCCGCGAGGAGCTGGGGCTGCCGCCGCCCGAGGGCGAGGCCATCGATCTCGGCGAGGTCCGGCAGAGCGGCGGCAAGATCGTCACCGTGTGGGCGATCGAGGCGGATCTCGACCCGGCGTCCGTCGTTCCCGGCACCTTCGCCATGGAGTGGCCGCCGAGATCGGGGCGTGTCCAGGAGTTCCCCGAACTGGACCGGGTGGCCTGGTTCGGGTTCGACCAGGCGCGCGAGGTGGTCGTCACGGCACAGGCCGCGTTTCTCGACCGGCTGGCGGAGCACTCGGTCTGAGCGGACGCGCACGCGTTGCGGCCCCGGGCCCGGCGCGGGAAGGTCGAAGCACAGCCAGCTCTTCAGGAGGTCGGTCATGCCCATCGCGACGGTGAACCCGGCGAACGGCGAGACGCTCAAGACGTACGAGGCCATGGACGAGCAGGAGCTGGAACGCCGGCTCCAGCTCGCCGAGGCCACGTTCCGCACGTACCGGACGACCACGTTCGCCGAACGCGCCCGGCTGCTGAACCGGGCCGCCGACCTGCTCGACGAGGACCAGGACGACATCGGCCGGATCATGACGACCGAGATGGGCAAGCCGCTGAAGCAGGCGCGCGCGGAGGCCGCGAAGTGCGCCAGGGCGATGCGCTGGTACGCCGAGCACGCGCAGGAGGTGCTCGCCGACGAGGAGCCGGCCGCCGCCGACGTGAAGGACTCCGGCGGCTCGCGCGCCCTCGTCCGCTACCGGCCGCTCGGGCCGGTGCTCGCGGTGATGCCGTGGAACTTCCCGCTCTGGCAGGTGGTCCGGTTCGCCGCGCCGGCGCTGATGGCGGGCAACGTGGGCCTGCTCAAGCACGCCTCGAACGTCCCGCAGACGGCCCTGTACCTGGAGGACCTGTTTCACCGGGCGGGGTTCACCGAGGGCTGCTTCCAGACGCTGCTGGTCGGCTCGGGCGCGATCGACGACATCCTGCGCGACGAGCGGGTCAGGGCGGCGACCCTGACCGGCAGCGAGCCGGCCGGCCGGGCGGTCGCCTCCACCGCCGGCGAGATGATCAAGAAGACGGTGCTGGAGCTGGGCGGCAGCGACCCGTACGTGGTCATGCCCTCGGCGGACGTCGACCGGGCCGCACAGGTCGCGGTGACCGCGCGGGTGCAGAACAACGGTCAGTCGTGCATCGCGGCCAAGCGGTTCATCGTTCACACGGACGTGTACGACGCGTTCGCCGAGCGGTTCGTGGCGGGCATGGCAGCCCTGAAGGTCGGCGACCCGCTGGCCGAGGAGACCGAGATCGGGCCGCTGGCCAGCGAGCAGGGCCGTGCGGACCTGGAGGAGCTGGTGGACGACGCGAGGCGCGGCGGCGCCGCCGTGCTGTGCGGAGGCGAGCGCCCCGACGGACCCGGCTGGTACTACCCGCCGACCGTCCTCGCCGGTGTCACGCGCGCGATGCGCATCCACCGGGAGGAGGCGTTCGGACCGGTCGCGACGCTGTACCGGGCGGCCGACCTGGACGAGGCGGTCCTCATCGCCAACGACTCGCCGTTCGGCCTGAGTTCCAACGTATGGACGCGCGACGAGGCCGAGGTCGACCGTTTCGTCCGGGATCTGGAGGCCGGCGGGGTGTTCGTCAACGGGATGACCGCGTCCCATCCGGCCTTCCCGTTCGGCGGGGTGAAGCGGTCCGGATACGGCCGTGAGCTGTCGGGGCACGGAATCCGGGAGTTCTGCAACATCACCACGGTTTGGCACGGTGCGTGAGCGCCGCGCGGCTACGATCCCGGTGTGAACCGCGAAGTGACTCTGCCTCTGATCGTCGACGACCGCGGGACCCTGCAGGTGGCCGCGGCCGACGTGAGCAAGCTGCTCCGCACGCTGGGAGGGCGGTGGCTGCACCTCGTCGAGGCCGGCGCCGACGGACTCGACGAGGACACGGTGGCCGCCCTGACCATCGAACTGGCCAAACTGGCCGACCGCATCGACGTGGCGTGCATCGCCCACAGCAGCGGCGGGAGGTCCTGACCGACGACGACCGGTCCGGCCCGGGGGCGCGGGGAACCGCGCGACCGGTCACGACCGTACGGCGGCCCGCGCCGCCCGGCTCCCCGGACGGCGCTACCGGATCGGCATCCCCGACAGCGTCCTGGCGATGACCAGGCGCTGGATCTCGCTCGTGCCCTCGAAAATCGTGTAGATGGCTGCGTCGCGGTGCATGCGCTCCACCGGGTACTCCCGGGTGTAGCCGTTGCCGCCGAGGATCTGGATGGCCTGCGCGGTGACCTTCTTCGCGGTCTCGCTGGCGTAGAGCTTGGACATCGAGCCCTCGGCCGCCGTGAAGGGCTTGCCGTTGACCGCCATCCACGAGGCGCGCCAGACCAGCAGCCGCGCGGCGTCGATCTGCGTGCGCATGTCCGCGAGCTGGAAGGCGACGCCCTGGTTGTCGACGATCGGGCGGCCGAACTGCTCGCGGGTCTTCGCGTAGTCGAGGGCCACCTCGTAGGCGGCGCGGGCCGTGCCGACGGCCATCGCGCCGACGGCGGGGCGCGACGCCTCGAACGTGGCCATGGCCGCGTTCTTCACCCTCTCCAAGCCTCCGGTCTCGCTTCGCTCGCCGCCCGACTTCGCCCGCTCCCGGGCCCGCGCCAGCCGCTCGTCCAGCTTCTCCTTGCCGCCGAGGAGGCAGGAGCCGGGGACGCGCACGTTGTCGAGGACGACCTCGGCGGTGTGCGAGGCGCGGATGCCGTGCTTCTTGAACTTCTGCCCCTGGGTCAGGCCCTCGGTGCCCGGCGGGACGATGAAGGAGGCGTGCCCCTTGGAGCCCAGCTCGGGGTCCACGGCCGCGACGACGACGTGGACGTTGGCGATGCCGCCGTTGGTGGCCCAGGTCTTGGTGCCGTTGAGCACCCACTCGTCCTTGGCCTCGTCGTACACGGCACGCGTGCGCAGGGAGGCCACGTCGGAGCCGGCGTCGGGCTCGGAGGAGCAGAAGGCGGCCACCTTGACGTCGGCCGCGTCGCCGTACATCTGGGGGATCCAGGTGCCGATCTGTTCCTCGGTTCCGTTGGCGAGAACGCCCACGGCGGCCAGTCCCGTGCCCACAATGGACAGGGCGATGCCCGCGTCGCCCCAGAAGAGCTCCTCCATGGCCATCGGGATGCCGAGCCCGGTGGGGTCGAAGTACTGCTGCGCGTAGAAGTCGAGGGAGTAGATGCCGACCTTCGCGGCCTCCTGGATGACCGGCCAGGGAGTCTCCTCACGCTCGTCCCATTCGGCGGCCGCGGGGCGGATGACGTCGGCGGCGAAGCCGTGCAGCCAGTCCCGGACCTCCTTCTGTTCGTCGTTGAGCTCCATGGTGAACTCGGCCATGTCCCCTCCAGCGGCGGAACGTGTGTTACTAGCGGTAACTCGAGAGTCTGTTACCGGTCGGTAGGAAAAGTCAACTCCTGATGACGGCCCGGGGGCCCTGCGGCCCGTTCGATGTCAGGCTGCCGTCAGGTGTTAGTTTGCGCAGGCGTCACCGAACAAGCACGGGTGGGGAGAGCACATGGACACCACGCAGCGGACCGAGCAACAGCGGTCCGCCGACCGCCGAAGGCGCGAGCTGCTGGAGGCCGCCGACCGGGTGGTGCTGCGCGACGGCCCACAGGCCTCGATGAACGCCATCGCGGCGGAGGCCGGCATCACCAAACCCATCCTCTACCGCCACTTCGGCGACAAGGGCGGACTCTACGCCGCCCTCGCCAAACGGCACACCGACGCGCTGCTCGACTCGCTGCGCGCCGCGCTGGACGCGCCGGCGGAACGGCGGGAGCGGGTCGAGGCGACCCTCGACACCTATCTCGCCGCCATCGAGGCCCGGCCCCAGGTGTACCGGTTCCTCATGCACCCCTCCGACGGGTCGCCCGGCGAGCAGGGCTTCGACGTCGGCAAGCATTCCGCCCCTCTGCTGCGCCGGATGGGCGAGGAACTCGCCCAGGTCATCGAGGAGCGCCTGGACCTCGGGCCGGGCAGCCAGCAGCTCGCGCGGGTGTGGGGACACGGGATCGTCGGGATGATGCACGCGGCGGGCGACTGGTGGCTGGGCGAACGGCCCTGTTCCCGGGCGGAGCTGGTGCGCAGCCTCGCCGACCTGCTGTGGGGCCGCCTCGCGGCCGCCGGCGACAAGGTCGGCGGTCCCGGCTTCTGAGGCGGTCGGCGGTCCCGGCTTCCGAGAGGACGGTGCCGCGCGCCCAGGGCCGGGTGCGCTCAGCCGCTCCACGCGGCCCTGCGCACCTGGCGGGCCAGTCTGCGCGCCCGCAGGCCCGTCACCCGGTCCGCGTACACCCGGCCGTCCAGATGGTCGGCCTCGTGCTGCAAGCATCTGGCAAAGAATCCGGACCCGCGCACGGTGATCGGCTCCCCCGCCGTCGTGAAGCCCTCGACCACCGCCTCGTCGTGACGCTCCGTCCCCGCCTCCAGACCCGGCAGGGACAGACAGCCCTCCGGGCCGCGCATCACGATGCCGCCCGTCTCGACCACCCTGGGGTTCACCACATGGCCCAGGTGGCGGACGTCGTCGTCGTCCGGACAGTCGTAGACGAACACCCGCACGGGCTCGCCGACCTGGTTGGCGGCCAGGCCGACCCCCCGGGCCGCGTACATCGTGGCGAACATGTCCTCGACGAGACGGGCGAGTTCGGGGCCGAAGTCGGTGACGTCCTCGCAACGGGCGTGCAGGACGGGGTCGCCGAGCAGGGTGAGGGGCCGGACGCGCCCGCGGGCGCCCGGGATGGAACGGTGTCGCATGGCGGCAAGGGTACGGTCCTCCGTGACACGCGCATGCCGTGCACGTGGGGAGTCGGTCCCGGGATTCGGGAGTGCGAGGGGATCTCGATAGGCTGACCACCTACCACGTTGCCGTACGGCAGAGGCGCGGCGCGTACGCAAGGAGGATCGAGAACTGATGGCAGGCAACTCGGACCCGCTCACGCCGCGGGCCAAGATCGCCGTGACCGCCGGCAAGGCGGTCGCGGCGGCGTCGCGCGCAGCGGGGCGCGGCAGCGGTTCGGTGATCGGCGGCCGGGTGGCGCTCAAACTCGACCCCGACCTCCTCGCCCGGCTCGCCCAGAACCTGGACGTCGTCCTCGTCTCGGCGACCAACGGCAAGACCACCACCACCCGGCTGATCGCCGAGGCCCTGCGGGCCGCCGGGCCGGTCGTGTCCAACGCGCTCGGCGCCAACATGCCCGCCGGCATCACCTCGGCCCTGGCGGGCGGCTCCGAGGCCCGCTACGGCGTGATCGAGGTCGACGAGAAGTACCTCGCGGGCGTGGCCCGGGACACCGCCCCCAAGTGCATCGCGCTGCTCAACCTCTCCCGCGACCAGCTGGACCGCGCCGCCGAGACCCGCATGCTGGCGGAGAACTGGCGCGAGGGGCTCGCCGGTTCCAAGGCGGTCGTCGTCGCCAACGCCGACGACCCGCTGGTGGTGTGGGCGGCCTCCTCCTCCCCCAACGTCGTGTGGGTCGCCGCCGGGCAGATGTGGAAGGACGACGCCTGGTCGTGCCCGTCCTGCGGCGGCGTCATGCAGCGGCCCGGGGACGACTGGTTCTGCGGCGAGTGCGGCTTCCGACGGCCCACGCCCAGCTGGGCGCTCAGCGGCGACCACGTCCTGGACCCGCACGGTTCCGCCTGGCCCATCCACCTGCAGCTGCCGGGCCGCGCCAACAAGGCCAACGCCGCCTCCTCCGCCGCCGTGGCCGCCGTCTTCGGGGTGCCGCCGCAGGTGGCGCTGGAGCGGATGTACGCGGTACAGGCCGTCGCCGGACGCTACGACGTCGTCCAGTTCCAAGGTCGCGACCTCAGGCTGCTGCTGGCGAAGAACCCCGCGGGCTGGCTGGAGACGTTCAGTCTGATCGATCCGCCGCCCACCCCGGTGATCCTCTCCGTGAACGCGCGCGGCGCCGACGGCACCGACACCTCCTGGCTGTGGGACGTCGACTACACGCGGCTGACCGGCCACCCGATCTTCGTCGTCGGCGACCGCAAGCTGGACCTGGCGGTGCGCCTGGAGGTCGCCAACCAGCACTTCCAGGTGTGCGAGAACCTCGACCAGGCCGTGCAGCAGGCGCCGCCGGGCCGGATCGAGGTCATCGCGAACTACACCGCGTTCCAGGACCTCCGCCGCCGCGTCGGCAACTGACCCCGAAGGACGTGCCCATGAGCGACAACCAACTGCGGCTGGTGTGGATCTACCCGGACCTGCTGAGCACCTACGGCGACCAGGGCAACGCCCTCGTCGTCGAGCGGCGCGCCCGGCAGCGCGGGCTGGACGTGGCCCGGCTCGACGTGCGCAGCGACCAGCCGATCCCGACCTCCGGCGACATCTACCTGATCGGCGGCGGCGAGGACCGGCCGCAGCGGCTCGCGGCGGAGCGGCTGCGCCGGGACGCCCACCTGTACCAGGCCGTGAACAACGGCGCGATCGTCTTCGCGGTCTGCGCCGGCTACCAGATCCTGGGCCACGAGTTCGTCAACGACCTCGGCCAGCGCGAGCCGGGGCTCGGCCTGCTGGACGTGACGACGACGCGCGGCGAGGGCGAGCGGTGCGTCGGCGACGTCCTCGGGGACATCGACCCGCGGCTCGGTCTGCCCCCGCTGACCGGCTTCGAGAACCACCAGGGCATCACCCACCTCGGCCCGACCGCCCGCCCGCTCGCCCGCGTCTCGCTCGGCCGGGGCAACGGCACCGGCGACGGCACCGAGGGCGCGTACAACGACACCGTGTTCGGCACGTACATGCACGGTCCGGTGCTGGCGCGCAACCCGCTGATCGCGGATCTGCTGCTCAAGCTGGCCCTCGACGTGAACGCCCTGCCGCCGATCGACGACCACTGGTACGAGGCGCTGCGCAACGAGCGCATCTCGGCCGCCCAGCAGCCTGCGTGACCTGTGTGTTCACCGGATTTTCAGGACGCCGTCAGCAGCCCGTATGACGCTGCGTCCGCACAGGTGAGCAGGCACGTCCAGCAGGCGGACGTGCGCTTCGGCCCCGCCCCCTCCTGACGCTAGGGTGGCGGGGATTCGAGCCGGACAGCGTGGTCCGGACCGGCCCTCGTGAAGAAGGTTGTTTCGGGCTATGCGCATTGGTGTCCTCACGTCCGGCGGCGACTGCCCCGGCCTGAACGCCGTCATCCGGTCCGTCGTGCACCGTGCCGTCGTCGACCACGGCGACGAGGTCATCGGCTTCCGGGACGGCTGGAAGGGCCTCCTGGAATGCGACTACCTCAAGCTCGACCTCGACGCGGTGGGCGGCATCCTCGCCCGCGGCGGCACGATCCTCGGTTCCTCCCGGGTCCAGCCCTCGCATCTGCGGGACGGCGTGGAGCGTGCCCGGGGCCATGTCGAGGAGCTCGGCCTCGACGCGATCATCCCGATCGGCGGTGAGGGCACGCTCAAGGCCGCCCGGCTGATGTCCGACAGCGGGCTGCCCGTCGTGGGCGTGCCGAAGACCATCGACAACGACATCGCGGTCACCGACGTCACCTTCGGTTTCGACACGGCCGTCGGCGTCGCGACCGAGGCGCTCGACCGGCTCAAGACCACCGCCGAGTCGCACCAGCGGGTGCTGGTCGTCGAGGTCATGGGACGGCACACAGGCTGGATAGCGCTGCACTCGGGCATGGCGGCCGGCGCCCACGCCATCGTCGTGCCCGAGCGGCCCTTCGACATCGAGGAGCTGGCCCGCCGGGTCGGCGAGCGGTTCGAGGCGGGCAAGCGGTTCGCGATCGTCGTCGCGGCGGAGGGCGCCAAGCCCGCGCCCGGCGGCATGGCCTTCGACGAGGGCGCCAAGGACATCTACGGGCACGAGCGGTTCGCCGGGATCGCCCGGCAGCTCTCCATCGAGCTGGAGTCCCGGCTCGGCAAGGAGGCCCGGCCGGTCATCCTGGGACATGTGCAGCGCGGCGGCACGCCGACCGCCTACGACCGGGTGCTGGCCACCCGGTTCGGCTGGCACGCGGTGGAGGCCGTGCACCGGGGCGAGTTCGGTCACATGACGGCCCTGCGCGGCACGGACATCGTGATGGTGCCGCTGGCGGAGGCCGTCGAGACGCTGAAGACGGTCCCCGCGCAGCGGTACGAGGAGGCGGAGACCGTCCTGTAGCAGAGGCATGGGAGAACCCCCGCGCGAGCCGCCCCCGGTGACATCGGTCGCCGGGGGCGGTTCTACTCTTGGGTCGGCAGGAAACGTACATCCCCCCACGAATCAGGAGCCGGCGCAATGGATCACGGCGGGCACGGCATGACCATGGATCTGCCGCCGTTCACGCTGGGACGCGGTCTTCACTGGTCGGCGGACCCGTTCTTCCTCGTCGCCTGCATGGTGGGACTCGGGCTGTACGGCTGGGGCGTGCTGCGGCTGCGGCGGCGCGGCGACGCGTGGTCGGCCGGGCGGACGGCGTCGTTCGTCGTCGGCGTGCTGACCATCGCGCTGGTGATGTGCACCCGGCTGAACGACTACGGCATGGTCATGTTCAGCGTGCACATGGTGCAGCACATGGTGATCAGCATGCTCTCGCCCATCCTGATCCTGCTCGGCGCGCCCATGACGCTGGCGCTGCGCGCGCTGCCGGCCGCCGGCCGGGGCCGCAAGGGGCCGCGTGAGCTGCTGCTGATGCTGCTGCACAGCCGGTACATGCGGATCGTCACCCACCCCGCGTTCACCATCCCCCTGTTCATCGCGAGTCTGTACGCGCTGTACTTCACCCCGCTGTTCGACTCCCTGATGGGCTCCAGGGCGGGTCACCTCGCGATGATGGTGCACTTCCTGGCCGTAGGCGTGGTGTTCTTCTGGCCGATCATCGGGGTGGATCCGGGTCCGAACCGGCCGGGCTACCTGATGCGGATGCTGGAGCTGTTCGCGGGCATGCCGTTCCACGCCTTCTTCGGCATCGCGCTGATGATGGCCTCACAGCCGATGGTGACGACGTTCGAGAACCCGCCCGCCTCGCTCGGCATCGACGCGCTCACCGACCAGAACGCGGCCGGCGGGATCGCCTGGGCGTTCAGCGAGATCCCGTCGGTGCTGGTGCTGATAGCGCTGCTGTTCCAGTGGCACGGCTCCGAACAGCGGCAGGCCAGGCGCAAGGACCGGGCCGCCGACCGGGACGGCGACCAGGAGCTGGAGGCGTACAACGCCTATCTTGCGTCGCTCCACGCACGCGGGCGCTGAACCCGGGGCACCATGGAGGGGGACACGCCCTGCGCGGGGCGGCCCTGAGGAGGGTGTCGCGATGGCCGGTACCACGGACGGTTCCACGAAGACCATGGGGGTGCTCACCGTCGGCGCGCTGGTCATGGTGACCGCCTACACGGTGGCGCTCGGCAGCAACGGCTGGCTGTGGTTCGGCTGGGTGGTGCTCGGTCTGATCACGCTCGCGCTGGTGGTGATGAGAACCGGCTGATCAGCCGGGGGCGAGGCGGCCCGCCGAGTGCACGCCCGGCTGGTACTTCGGCAGCCGGGCGGTGATCTTCATGCCCGCGCCGGGGGCCGTCTCGATGACGAGGCCGTGGTCGTCGCCGTACACCTGGCGGAGCCGGTCGTCCACGTTGGACAGGCCGATGCCGCCGGACGGGCTGACCTCGCCGCCCAGGATGCGGCGCAGGACGTCCGGGTCCATGCCGGCGCCGTCGTCCTCGATGACGACGAGGGCCTCGGCGCCGGCGTCCCGCGCGGTGATCTGGATGTGGCAGGTGCCGGCCTTGCCCTCCAGCCCGTGCTTGACGGCGTTCTCCACGAGCGGCTGCAGGCAGAGGAAGGGCAGGGCCACCGGCAGGACCTCGGGGGCGATCTGGAGCGTGACGGCGAGGCGGTCGCCGAAGCGGGCGCGGACCAGGGCCAGATAGTGGTCGATGGCGTGCAGTTCGTCGGCGAGGGTGGTGAAGTCGCCGTGCCGCCGGAACGAGTAGCGGGTGAAGTCGGCGAACTCCAGGAGCAGTTCCCGGGCGCGCTCGGGGTCGGTGCGCACGAACGAGGCGATCACCGCGAGCGAGTTGAAGACGAAGTGCGGGGAGATCTGGGCGCGCAGGGCCTTGATCTCCGCCTCGATGAGCTTGGTGCGGGACTGGTCGAGGTCGGCCAGTTCCAGTTGGACGCTCACCCAGCGGGCCACCTCCCCGGCGGCCCGGACCAGGACGGCGGACTCGCGGGGCGCACAGGCGACGAGGGCCCCGTGCACCCGGTCGTCGACCGTGAGCGGGGCGACCACGGCCCAGCGCACCGGGCAGTCGGCGTGCGCGCAGACGAGGCGGAAGGCCTCGCCCCGGCCGCTCTCCAGAGGGGCGGCCAGTCGCTCCATGATCTCGGTGCGGTGATGCGACCCCACCCCGTCCCAGGCCAGCACCTCGTCGCGGTCGGTGAGGCAGAGGGCGTCCGTGCCGAGCAGGGTGCGCAGTCTGCGGGCGGACCTGCGGGCCGTCTCCTCCGTGAGGCCCGCCCGCAGCGGGGGCGTGGCGAGGGAGGCGGTGTGCAGGGTCTGGAAGGTGGCGTGCTCGACGGGGGTGCCCAGGCCGCCCAGGCTCTGCGGGCGGGCGGTGCGGCGGCCCAGCCAGAAGCCTGCGGCCAGGAACGGCAGGATCGCGATGCAGACGCCCGCGAGGAAATCGCTCACGTCCGCGCCTGCGCGGTCCGCAGTTCCTCCGTGCGCAGTTCCTCCGGCAGGTGGAAGCGGGCCAGGATCGCCGCCGTGCCGGCCGGGACGCGCGCCGGGGTGGCCAGGGACACCAGGACCATGGTGAGGAAGCCGAGCGGCACGGACCACAGCGCGGGCCAGGCGAGCAGGGCGTGCGCGGCGCCCGTGCCCGGCAGACCCGCCATGGTCGCGGCGACGGCGGCGAACGCCGACCCGCCGCCCACCAGCATCCCGGCGGCCGCGCCGGGCGGGGTCAGCCGGCGCCACCAGATGCCGAGGACCAGCAGCGGGCAGAAGGAGGACGCCGACACCGCGAACGCCAGCCCGACCGCGTCGGCCACCGGCAGTCCGCCCACCAGGAAACTCACCGCGAGGGGCGCGGCCATGGCGAGCCCGGTGCCGAGGCGGAAGTGCCGTACGCCCCGGGCCGGCAGCACGTCCTGGGCGAGCACGCCCGCCACGGCCATCGTCAGCCCGGACGCCGTGGACAGGAACGCGGCGAACGCGCCCCCGGCGACCAGCGCGCCCAGCAGGTCGCCGCCGAGGCCGCCGATCATCCGGTCGGGCAGCAGCAGGACGGCGGCGTCGGCGTCGCCGCTGAGGGCGAGTTCGGGGGTGTAGAGGCGGCCGAGGGCGCCGTACAGGGGCGGCAGCAGGTAGAAGGCGCCGATCAGCGCGAGGACGGCGACCGTGGTGCGGCGGGCGGCCACCCCGTGCGGGCTGGTGTAGAAGCGGACGACCACATGGGGCAGGCCCATGGTGCCGAGGAAGGTGGCGAGGATCAGCCCGTAGGTGGCGTACAGGGGGCGCTCCTCGCGGCCGGCGGCCAGGGAGGTGGACATGCCGCTGTTGCCGCCGCGCCCGGCGGTGGGGACGGCGGCGCCCTCGGCGAAGGTGAGACGGGCGCCCCGCTCGATGTGGTGGGCGCCGGCGGCCAGGCGCAGGACGTCGCCCTGGTGCCGGCGGCCGTCGACCGTGCCGTCCACCGTCACGGTCAGCGGGCGGTCCAGTTCGAGGTCGAGGGTGTCGTCGATCCGCACGACCCGCTGGTCGCGGAAGGCGGGCGGTTCCGTGAAGGCGTCGCGGGGGGCGCCGTCGCCCTGCCAGGCGAGGGCCAGGAACAGGGCGGGGACGAGGAGCGCGGTGAGCTTGAGCCAGTACTGGAAGGCCTGCACGAAGGTGATGCTGCGCATGCCGCCGGCCGCTACGGTCGCCGTGACGACCACGGCGACGATCAGCCCGCCGAGCGAGTCGGGCGCACCCGTGAGTACGGTCAACGTCAGTCCTGCGCCCTGGAGTTGGGGAATGAGGTAGAGCCAGCCCACGCCGACGACGAAGGCGCCGGCGAGCCGTCTGACCGCCTGCGAGGCGAGGCGGGCCTCGGCGAAGTCGGGGAGGGTGTAGGCGCCCGAGCGGCGCAGCGGGGCGGCGACGAACAGCAGCAGGACCAGATATCCGGCGGCGTAGCCGACCGGGTACCAGAGCATGTCCGCCCCCTGGACGAGGACCAGCCCGGCGATCCCGAGGAAGGAGGCGGCGGAGAGGTACTCGCCGCTGATGGCGGCCGCGTTGAGGCGCGGGCCGACGGTGCGGGAGGCGACGTAGAAGTCGGAGGTGGTGCGGGAGACGCGCAGGCCGAAGGCGCCGATGAGCACGGTCGCGACGACGACGAGGGCGACGGCCGGAACGGCGAAGGCCGGGTTCACCGGTCCTCGACCAGCCGCACGAAGTCCCGCTCGTTGCGCTCGGCGCGGCGCACGTACCAGCGGGCGAGCAGGACGAGCGGGGCGTAGAGGCCGAAGCCGAGGACCGCCCATTCGAGGCGGTGGGCGTCGGGCAGCGCCGCGAACAGCAGGGGCAGCGGGCCGACGAGGAGCGCGAGGACGGCGAACACCGCGAGGGCCGCGCGCAGTTGGGAGCGCATGAGGGAGCGGACGTAGGTGTGGCCGAGGGTGGTCTGCTCGTCGATCTCGGTGCGCGGGCGGTAGTAGCCGGAGACGTGCGGGTACCGGCCGCGCGAGCGCAGCCGGGCGTGCGGGAGGGGGCGGCGGGCGGGACCGGTGACGACGACGCGGCGTTCCGCGGGGTCCTGGCTGGGCACGGCTAGGGCCTCCTCATCAGCAGGTCGCGCAGTTCGCGGGAGTGGCGGCGGCTGACCTGGAGTTCCTCGCCGCCGACCAGGACGCTCACCGTGCCCGCGTCCAGGCGCAGTTCGCCTATGTGGCGCAGGGCGACGAGGTGGCGGCGGTGGATGCGGACGAAGCCGCGGGCGCGCCAGCGCTCCTCCAGGGTGGACAGCGGGATCCGGACGAGGTGGCTGCCGCGGTCGGTGTGCAGACGGGCGTAGTCGCCCTGGGCCTCGACGTGGGTGATGTCGTCGACGACGACGAAGCGGGTCACGCCGCCGAGCTCGACGGGTATGTGATCGGGGTCGGGCTCGTGCACGGGGACGGTCGGGGCGGCGCCGCGCGGTTCGGCCGCTCTGAGCTCGACGACGCGACGGACCGCCTCGGCCAGGCGTTCCTTGCGCACGGGCTTGAGGACGTAGTCGACGGCCTTGAGGTCGAAGGCCTGGACGGCGAAGTCCTCGTGGGCGGTGACGAAGACGACCAGGGGCGGGCGCGCGAAGCCGGTGAGGAGGCGGGCGAGGTCGAGGCCGTCGAGGCCGGGCATCTGGATGTCGAGGAAGACCACGTCGACGGCCTCGGGGCCCTGCGGCCCGGACTCCAGGGCGCGGTTGATGCGGCGCAGCGCCTCGGTCGCGTCGCCGGCTCCCTCGACGCTGCCGACGCGGGGGTCCGCGGTGAGCAGGTAGAGCAGCTCTTCCAGTGAGGGGCGTTCGTCGTCGACGGCGAGGGCGCGCAGCATGAGGCTGGAGTGTAGGGGCGATCCGCGTCGCCGGACACGTACGGGAGTGCCGGCGCACACGCTGTCCTACAGTGCCCGCATGAACAGCGCGCCCGCCTCCTTCGACGACCTCGACCGGAAGATCATCACTGCCCTGATGGCGAACGCCAGGACGAGCTTCGCCGAGATCGGCACGGCGATCGGCCTGTCCTCGACGGCCGTCAAGCGGCGGGTGGACCGGCTGCGGGACACCGGGGTGATCACCGGGTTCACGGCCACCGTGCAACCGTCGGCGCTGGGCTGGCGCACGGAGGCGTATGTGGAGGTGTACTGCGAGGGCGCAGCCCCGCCCCGGCGGCTGGCGGAGGTGGTCCGCAACCATCCCGAGATCACCGCGGCGATGACGGTGACGGGCGGGGCGGACGCCCTGCTGCACGTGCGGGCGCGGGACGTGGAGCACTTCGAGAACGTGCTGGAGCGGATCCGGGCCGAGCCGTTCATCCGCAAGACGATCAGCGTGATGGTGCTGTCCCACCTGCTGCCGGACAGCCCGGAGGCGGGCGCGACCCAGCCCGCACCCGAATAAACCCGCACGCACGCAGCAAGCCTGCGTTCGATCGGATCATCACGCAGCATTACTGCGCGAACACGCAACGCTCCTTCCTTGTCGTGCGTCGCTGTCAGTTCCTACCGTGGTGTCAACCCTCAGTCGACACCCGCAGGGAAACGGAGGAATCCCTCTGTGTCCGAAAGCCGTGTGCGGCGCCCCCGGCGCTTCCTCGTCTGCGAACCCAGACACTTCGCGGTGCAGTACGCGATCAACCCCTGGATGCATCCCGACACCCCCGTCGACGTCGATCTCGCCCAGGAGCAGTGGCGGACGCTGATCCGCGCCTACCGCGAGCACGGCCACGCCGTGGACGCCGTGGAGCCGGCCCCCGGTCTGCCCGACATGGTCTTCGCCGCCAACTCGGCGGTCGTGGTGGCGGGGCGGGTCTTCGGCTCCCTCTTCCACGCTCCCGAGCGGCGGCCCGAGTCCGTCCACTACGAGACCTGGTTCCGGACGGCTGGGTACGACGTCCACCGCCCCGAGTCGGTCTGCGAGGGCGAGGGCGACCTGGTGTGGACGGGCCGCTACGTGCTGGCCGGCACCGGGTTCCGCACCACGCGTGACGCGCACCGCGAGGTGCAGGAGTTCTTCGGCCACCCGGTGATCAGCCTGACCCTGGTGGACCCGCACTTCTACCACCTGGACACCGCCCTGTTCGTGCTGGACGACGACAACATCGCGTACTACCCGCAGGCGTTCTCCGCCGGCAGCCGCGCGGTGCTCGCCCGGCTGTACCCGGACGCGGTGCTCGCCACCCGCGACGACGCCATGGCGTTCGGTCTGAACTCGGTCTCCGACGGTCGTCACGTCTTCATCGCGCCCCGGGCCGAGGCCCTCGCCGCACGGCTCGGCGAGCGCGGCTATGTCCCCGTCCCCGTCGACCTATCGGAGTTCCAGAAGGCCGGCGGCGGCATCAAGTGCTGCACCCAGGAGATCCGTTCATGACCGCACCCGTCGTCCCCACCCGTTCCTCCGCCGATCTGATCCGCGCCGAGGAGCCCGTGCTCGCGCACAACTACCATCCGCTGCCCGTGGTCGTCGCGAGCGCCGAGGGCGCGTGGGTGGAGGACGTCGAGGGCCGCCGCTACCTGGACATGCTGGCCGGCTACTCGGCCCTCAACTTCGGCCACCGTCATCCGACGCTCATCGAGGCCGCCCACCGTCAGCTGGACCGGCTCACGCTCACTTCCCGCGCCTTCCACAACGACCGCCTGGCCGGATTCGCCGAGCGGCTCGCGGGGTTGACCGGCCTGGACATGGTCCTGCCGATGAACACCGGCGCCGAGGCGGTCGAGAGCGCCGTCAAGGTCGTGCGCAAGTGGGCCTACGACGTGAAGGGCGTCCCCGCCGACCGGGCGACGATCGTGGTCGCGGCGGACAACTTCCACGGCCGCACCACGACCATCGTGAGCTTCTCGACGGACGAGACGGCCCGGGCGGGCTTCGGGCCGTTCACGCCGGGCTTCCGCGTCGTCCCCTACAACGACCTGGCCGCGCTGGAGGCGGCGATCGACGAGACGACGGCCGCGGTGCTGATCGAGCCCATCCAGGGCGAGGCGGGCGTGGTCATCCCCGACGACGGCTATCTCGCCGGTGTGCGGGAGCTGACCAGGCGGACGAACTGCCTCTTCGTCGCGGACGAGATCCAGTCCGGCCTCGGACGTACCGGCCGGACGCTGGCCGTGGAGCACGAGGGGGTGACGCCCGACGTGCTCCTCCTCGGCAAGGCGCTGGGCGGCGGCATCGTGCCGGTGTCGGCGGTGGTGGCGCGGCGGGAGGTGCTGTCGGTGCTGCGGCCCGGGGAGCACGGCTCGACCTTCGGCGGCAACCCGCTGGCCGCGGCCGTCGGCACGGCGGTGGTGGAACTTCTGGAGACGGGCGAGTTCCAGCGCCGGGCGGCCGAGCTGGGAGTCGTCCTGCGGGACGGGCTGACCGGGCTGGTCGGCAAGGGCGTCGTCGGCTTCCGGGCCAGGGGGCTGTGGGCGGGCGTCGACGTCGACCCGGCCCTCGGCACCGGCCGTGAGGTCAGCGAGCGCCTCATGCGGGAGGGCGTGCTGGTCAAGGACACCCACGGCTCGACCATCCGGTTGGCGCCGCCGCTGACCGTCACGGCCGAGGAACTGGCCTCGGCGCTGGCCTCGTTGGAGAAGGTGCTGGCGCAGGGGAGCTGAGGAGCCGTGCGGCGCGGCCGGCGCTCGGGTGGCCCGGCCTCCGTCGTACGGGCAGGGTGAGGATTGAGCAGGAGGTGGTAGACCACTCACAGCGACAGAGAGGTCGACCGTGGGCACACACGACGAGGACGACGTTGCCCGTCGGCGGTTCGACGTGGCGGACACCGCTCCCCTGCTCCTGGACAGGCGGGGAGTGGTGACGAGCTGGACCAGGGACGCCGAGCGCCTGCTGGGCTACCCGGCCGCCGAGGCGGTCGGCAAGGACATGGCCGGGCTGCTCGCGCACGGGGACGCCGGGCGGGTCCCCGACGTCCTGGAGCGGTGCCGCCTGGAGGGCGGGTGGGCCGGGCTGCTGTCCGCCCTGCGCAAGGACGGCCGGCCGGTGCCGGTCATGGCCCGGATCACCTCGGCGCACGAGCCCGGCGGCCGGGCGCGCTGGCTGGTGCTGCTGAACGAGATGGCCGACGCGCACGGCTGGAGCATGAGCCGCTCGGTCCTGGAGCAGATGGTCGGCGGCGCCCCCATCGGCATCGCGATCGTGGACACCGACCTGCGCTACGTGTGGTCCAACGCGGCTCTCGCCCGGTTCGGCGGCGGCCCGCCCGAGCAGCGGCTGGGGCTGCGGATGGCCGACGTCCAGCCCGGCCTCGACTCCGAGGCCGTCGAGGCGCAGATGCGGCGGGTGCTGGAGAGCGGGGAGCCGGTCGTCGGCTACGAGCATCTGGGCCACGTCCGGTCCGCGCCGCACCGGGAGACCGCGCACATGCTGTCGTTCACCCGGCTGAACGACGACCACGGCCGTCCGGTGGGCGTCTACTACACGGTCGTCGACATCACCGACCGCCATCGCGCCCGGCAGCGGCTCGCACTGCTCGACAGCGCCGGCCGGCGCATCGGCAGCAGCCTGGACATCGCCCGCACCGCCCAGGAGCTCGCCGACGTGGCGGTGCCGAGCTTCGCGGACGTCGTCACCGTCGATCTGCTGGAGCAGGTGCTGGCGGGCGCCGAGCCCGCGGTGGGCCCGACGGCGGGCGAGGCACCCGACCGCGTGCGCCTGCGCAGGGTGGGCCGGCGGACGGCCGGCGACCCCGCGGACGGCGCGGACGACGGGGACGACGGGAGTGACGGGAGGGACGGGAGGGACGGGAGGGACGGGAGGGAGGGCAGCGGCGGGGACGAGGGCGGACCTCCCTGGGTCGTCCACCGCGGGGACTCGCCCCCGGTGCGGTCCCTGGTCACGGGTCGGCCCTGGCGGGCCGACCGGCTGGAGCGGGCCGCCGAGGAGTGGCTGCCCGGTCCGCCCGCCGGGCCGGGGCAGCCCAGCGCCCTGATCGTGCCGGTCCGGGCCCGCGGCACGACCCTCGGCGTCACCACCTTCGTGCGGGACCAGCCGCGCGAGCCCTTCGACGAGGACGATCTGGCCCTCGCCGAGGACCTCGTCTCGCGGGCGGCCGTCTGCGTCGACAACGCCCGCCGCTACTCCCGGGAGCGCGACGCGGCCCTGGTGCTCCAGCGCAATCTGCTTCCCCGACGGCTGCCCGAGCAGGAGGCGGTCGAGGTGGCCGCCTGCTACCGGCCGGCCGACGAGCTGACCGGCCTCGGCGGCGACTGGTACGACCTGATCCCGCTGTCCGGGGCCCGGGTCGCCCTCGTCGTCGGCGAGGTGCCCGGCCACGGCATCGACGCGGCGGCGGCGATGGGCAGGGTGCGCACCGCCGTACGCACCCTCGCCGCACTGGACCTGCGGCCCGACGAGATCCTCGCCCACCTCGACGACCAGGTGGCCCGCATGGACCACGAGCAGGACGGGACGGCAGGGGCCCGGCCGGGAGCCGAGGGCAGCCAGGCGGTGGGGTCGGCGTGCGTGTACGTCGTGTACGACCCCGTCGACGGGCGGTGCGTGATGGCCGCGGCGGGACATCCCGCCCCGGCCGTCGTCGGGCCCGACGGCGCCGTCACGTTCGTCGAGCTGCCCCAGGGGCCGCCGCTCGGCGCGGGCGGGCCGCCGTTCGAGTCGACCGAGCTGATCCTGCCGGAGGGCAGCACCCTGGCCCTGCACACGGACGGGTTGCTGGCCCGCGGCGAGCGGTGGGCGCTGGACACCGACCGGGAACGGCTGCGGCAGGCGCTGGAGCAGTCCGCGGGCGCCCTCGACCTGCGCTGCCGGGCGGTGATCGACGCCCTCGTGCCGGCCCGTCCCTACGACGACGTCGCCCTGCTCATGGCCCGCACCCGCCGGCTGAGCGCGGACCGGGTCGCGGACTGGGAGCTGCCCGCCGACCCGGCGGCGGTCGCCGAGGCCCGCAGGACGGCGAGCCGCCGGCTGGCGGAGTGGGGGCTCGAGGAGCTGTCGTTCACCATGGAGCTGGTCGTCAGCGAGCTGGTCACCAACGCGATCCGGTACGCCACCGGACCGATCCGGCTGCGGCTGATCCGCGAGCGCACCCTGGTCTGCGAGGTCTTCGACGGCGGCGCCACCGCCCCCCATCTGCGCCACCCGCGAGCCACCGACGAGGGCGGCCGCGGCCTGCTGCTGGTCTCCCAGGTGAGCCGGCGGTGGGGCACCCGCTTCCTTCCGGAGGGCAAGGTCATCTGGGCGGAGCAGTCGCTCACGGACCCCGGCGGCTGACCCCGGGACCGCGCCCGCGGACCCCGAAGCCCTTGCCGACGCGGTCCTGTGGGAACTCCTGCCGGCCGGAGGCGCGACCGACGACACGGCCCTGGTCGTCGTCCGGCCGTGACGGCGGGAGTCCGGCCCGGTCCGGATCGGCCCGGTTCCGGCCGTCGCCGCCTGCCCCTACACTGACACCCCACGCCATGCCGGTTGACCTGCTGGAACACGGCGGCGAGCCGATCCGCCGGACACGAGGAGCGACTCCCTTTGTTCTACTACCTGCTGAAATACGTGGTGTTGGGGCCGCTGCTGAGACTGCTCTTCCGGCCCCGAATAGAGGGCCTGGAGCATGTGCCGGACTCGGGAGCCGCCATCATCGCGGGCAACCACCTGTCGTTCTCGGACCATTTCCTGATGCCCGCGATCCTCAAGCGCCGCATCACCTTCCTCGCCAAGGCCGAGTACTTCACGGGTCCCGGCCTCAAGGGACGGCTGACCGCCGCCTTCTTCCGCAGCGCCGGCCAGATCCCGGTCGACCGCTCCGGCAAGGAGGCCGGCCAGGCGGCGATCCGCGAGGGCCTGGGGGTGCTCGGCAAGGACGAGCTGCTCGGCATCTACCCCGAGGGCACCCGCTCGCACGACGGCCGGCTCTACAAGGGCAAGGTCGGCGTCGCGGTGATGGCGCTGAAGTCCCGCGCGCCCGTCGTCCCCTGCGCGATGATCGGCACCTTCGAGGCGCAGCCGCCCGGCAAGAAGATCCCGACCCTGCACCCCGTGGTGATCCGCTTCGGCGAGCCGCTGGAGTTCTCCCGCTACCTCGGGATGGAGAACGAGAAGGCGGTGCTGCGGGCGATCACCGACGAGATCATGTACGCGATCCTGACGCTGTCGCAGCAGGAGTACGTGGACCAGTACGCGGCCGTCGCCAAGGCGGAGGAGGCCGAGGCGAGGACGCGCAAGTCGGAGAAGCCGGAGAAGGGCCGCACGTTCCGGCGCTCCGCGCGGGACTGACGACGGGTCACCGGCCGTCACGGGAACGCCAGAGGGGCGGCCGGATCGATCCGGCCGCCCCTCACTGCCTGCCGGCGGTGCTTACGGCTTGGGCGTGGCGTGCGGTGCGCAGGTCACGTCCGCGCGGTCCAGCTTCCCGGTGAGGAGGTAGGCGTCCACCCGGGGGTTGATGCAGGAGTTGACCAGCCCGGTCACGCCGTGGGAGCCGGCGTCCTTCTCGGTGATCAGGCGCGAGCCCTTGAAACGCTGGTGCAGGCTGACGGCGCCGTCGTACGGGGTGGCGGCGTCATCGGTGGACTGCACGATCATCACCGGCGGCAGCCCCTTGTGGGTGGTGACGTTCACCGGGGACTGCTGCTTGACCGGCCAGTAGGCGCACGGCAGGTTCATCCACGCGTTGGCCCAGGTCATGAACGGGTAGTCCTTGTTGAGCCGCGTGTTGTCGCTGTTCCACTTCCGCCAGCTGGTGGGCCACTTGGCGTCGGTGCACTCCACGGCCGTGTAGACGGCGTTGCTGTTCTCCGAGGCGATGTTGCCGGCCGTGTCGGTCAGGTCCGGTGCGGCCGCGTCGACGAGCGCCTGGGTGTCCCCCGCGAAGTACTTGCTGAAGACGGTGGCGACCGGGACCCACGAGGAGTCGTAGTACGGGGCGCTCTGGAAGAAGGAGATCAGCTCCGCCGGACCGACGACGCCGCCGATGGGGTTCTTCTTCGCGGCGGCGCGCAGTTCGAGCCACTTGGTCTGGACGGCGGCGCGGGTGGCGCCGAGGTGGAAGGTGGCGTCGTTCTGGGCGACCCAGTCCTCCCAGTCCTTCCAGCGGCCCTCGAAGGCGACGTCCTGGTCGAGGTTGGCCTCGTACCAGATCTTCTCGCGGGACGGGTTGACGACGCTGTCGACGACCATCCGGCGCACGTGCCCCGGGAAGAGGGTGCCGTAGACGGCGCCGATGTAGGTGCCGTAGGAGACGCCCAGGTAGTTGAGCTTCTTCTCGCCGAGGGCGGCCCGGATGACGTCCAGGTCGCGCACGGTGTTCGGCGTGGTCATGTGCGGCAGCATCTCGCCGCTGCGCTCGTAGCAGCCGTCGGCGTACTCGCGAGCCAGCTTGATCTGGGCGAGCTTGTCGGCCTCGCTGCCCGGCACCGGGTCGGCCTTGGGCGCCTTGACGAACTCCTGCGGGTCGATGCAGGAGATGGGGGCGGAGTGGCCGACGCCGCGCGGGTCGAAGCCCACGAAGTCGTAGGCCTTGGCCACGTTGGTCCACACGGGCGCCTTGGTGGTGACGCGGCGCGGGAAGCGCAGACCGGAGCCGCCGGGCCCGCCGGGGTTGTACACGAGCGCGCCCTGGCGCTCCTTCGCGGTGCCCGTGTTGCCGATGCGGTCCACGGCGAGCTTGATCTTCTTGCCGTTCGGCTTGGCGTAGTCGAGCGGAACGGTGACCCAGCCGCACTGGATCGGCTTCTCCAGGCCCCAGTCGGCCGGGCACGCCTGCCAGTCGATGCCGGCCTTGGCGGCCCGCTCGGCGGCGATCGCGGCGCCCCGGGCCTCGCGGTCCTGGCCCGGACGGCCGCTGGCCGCGCCGGCCGTGGGCGCCGCGACGGCACCGGCGACGAGAGTCGCGGTGACGAGCACGCCCGCCGAGCTCAGCGCTGCGATGCGCTTGTTCGGTCGTATGTCCTTCAAGTGCAAACTCCCCTGTTTATGGCGGCACAGGGATCCTTGCGGCTGTGAGGCGCCTGAGAAAAGGTGTCGTTGACCTTCTTTGCCAATCCGATAACCGGGAAGAGAAGTACCGCTCACCGGATGTCCAGTTCGGCAAGCGCCCGGTCCAGCACGCGCCGCAGGCGCAGACCGTCGGGCGCGACGGCGGTGACCAGGGCGGCGGGCCCGGCCAGCGGCATGACACAGGCGTGTTCGGCGAGGATCCTGGCCTCCACCGGACGCTCCGCGAACTCCGGTCGCACGAGCAGCAGTTGTCCGACCGCCCGGTGTCCCGCGAGCACGGCCGGGCCGTCCCAGCCGCCGGGCGCGCCCGGTCCGCAGGCCAGTTCCTGGTCCAGGACGACCCGGCCGGCGACCCGCACGACCAACCGGCTGCCGAGCCGGCCGGGCTCCTCCCCCGCCCGTCCGAGCACCTGTTCCTCGCGCAGCACCAGCCGCGCCCCGGCGTCGAGGCCGACCCTGGTGACGACGGACAGATCGCTGCCCTTCGCCGAGATCAACGGCTCGGGCAGCCAGTGCAGTTCGCCCTCGCCGGCGACGGTGAGGTGCACCTCGTAGCGGGCGTCCCCCTTCGCCTGGCCGGGGAGCGCGATGGTGGCTGCGGCCGAGCCCACCCGCAGCCGGGCGCCGCCGCCCACGTCCGCCTCGACGGCGAACCGGTCTCCGCCCAGGGGGCCGCTCATCGCCCCCACGATCATGACGCGCGCCTCGGCGCCGGCCCCCCGGGTGCGCCGCAGGGCGAGCGGTCCGTCGCTCTGGAGGACCGGCAGGGAGGTTCCCCCGCGCCCGTCGGCGCGCGCCTCGATCCGGGCGGTGGCGTGCACACCGCCCATGTCACGCCGTCCAGGCGGCGAGCCGTGCCCGCACCCAGGCGGCGACGTCCGCTACCCCGCTCTCGCTCCTCAACGACTGGAAGACGACGGGCAGTTCGCCCCGCTGAGCCTTCGCGTCGGCCGCCATCCGGGCGAGGTCGGAGCCCACGTACGGCGCGAGGTCGGTCTTGTTGACGACCAGCAGGTCCGCGGTGGTGACGCCGGGGCCCCCCTTGCGCGGGATGTCGTCCCCGCCGGCGACGTCGATGACGAAGACCTGGGCGTCCACGAGCCCCTTGGAGAACGTGGCGGTCAGGTTGTCCCCGCCGGACTCGACGAGGATCAGGTCCAGCGGCCCCACCTCGTCCTCCAGATCCTCCACGGCCTCGAGGTTGGCGGAGATGTCGTCGCGGATGGCGGTGTGCGGGCAGGCGCCCGTCTCGACGGCCGTGATCCGCTCGGGCGGCAGCACGGCTTCGCGGAGCAGGAACTCGGCGTCCTCGCGGGTGTAGATGTCGTTGGTGACGACGGCGAGGGACAGTTCGTCGCGCAGGGCCCGGCACAGTGCGGCGACGGTGGCCGTCTTGCCGGAGCCGACGGGACCGCCGAGCCCGATGCGCAGGGCGCGGCGCGAGCCGTCGGGCCGACGGGCGTCGGCGCCGACGGCGGCGGGACCGTGGGAAGAGGTGTCGAGATGCACAACGGCTCCTGTTCGGCCGGACCGGTTGGACTCAGCCCGTCGGGGGTCTCCTTCCGGGAGACCGGGAGGGAGGGAAGGGAGGGGCGGCGGGGGCGAGGGCGGGGGCGGGGATGGGGACGAGGGCGGGGACGCTCAGGAGGCGAACAGGCGCACCGGCCAGGCGGCATGCACCTCCGCCCCGATCTCCAGCAGCGGCGCGGACGCCGCGGGCAGCACGTCGACGCCCTCCGTCGGCGCCGCCGTCCCGGACGCCACGGCCCGGTCGACCACTCGGTCCAGCTCGGGCGCCAGCCGGGCCAGCGCCGCTGTCGCCTCGAACGGGTCGAGGCTGAGCAACCGCACCACGGCGGTGGCCGGTCCGCTCACGCTCTCGTAGGCCGCGCAGCAGGCCGCGTCCGTCGGCCCCAGACCGGCCGCCCGCGCCGCCAGTCCCAGCACCACCGGCTGATGGGCGCCCTTGGGGAACTGCCGTGCCACGGCGTCCAGTTCCTCGCTCGGCCAGGTGGCGCGGGCGGCCCGCATCAGCTGCCGGCCCAGTTTGCGGGCGGTGGCCCGCAGCGCGGGGGACGGCGTCCGGGCGTCCGCCGCCGCGTCGAGCCCGGCCGGGTCGGCCCCGGCGGCGGCCGCCGCGGCCAGCGCCGCGGCCACCAGTCCCGCCGTGTGCAACCGCCCCCGGCAGAAGGCCTCCAGGCTCGCCGCGCCGGTGATCCGGCCCGCCTTCACCGCCGCCTCCGCCCCGCCGGAGTGCGCGTGCCCTCCGGCGGGGAAGCGGCCGTCCGCCAGGACGAGAAGTGCTGCCCTTGTCACGTCGATGTCCTCGGCATCCGGAGTCAGAACAGGAAGTAGCGCTGGGCCATGGGCAGTTCGGCCGCCGGCGTCGCCTCGACGAGCTCGCCGTCGATGTGCACGGCGAAACTGTCCGGGTCGACCTGGACGCGCGGCCGGGCGTCGTTCTCGCGCATGTCCGCCTTGGTCACCCCGCGCGTGGAGTCGATGGCGACGAACCTCTTGCCGAGCTGCAGACGTTCCGGCAGCCCGTCCTCGATCGCCAACGGCGCCACGAAGTTGAACGAGTTCGACGCCGGAGCCCGGCCGATCGCGCCGTACATCGGGCGCGGCAGGATCGGCTGCGGGGTCGGGATGGAGGCGTTGGCGTCGCCCATCTGCGCGTACGCGATCTGCCCGCCCTTGATCACGAGGTGCGGCTTCACGCCGAAGAACGCCGGCTCCCACAGCACCAGGTCGGCGAGCTTGCCGCTCTCCACCGAGCCGATCTCGCGGGCCAGGCCCTGGGCGAGCGCCGGGTTGATCGTGTACTTGGCGATGTAGCGGCGTACCCGCTGGTTGTCCGCCCGGCCGTCGCCCGGCAGGGAGCCCCGGCGCCGCTTCATCACGTGCGCCGTCTGCCAGGTCCGCAGGATCACCTCCCCGACCCGCCCCATGGCCTGCGCGTCGGAGGAGATGATCGAGATGGCCCCGAGGTCGTGCAGGACGTCCTCGGCCCCGATCGTCGACGGCCGGATCCGGGACTCGGCGAACGCCAGGTCCTCCGGGACCGCCGCGTTGAGGTGGTGGCACACCATCAGCATGTCGAGGTGTTCCTCGGCGGTGTTCACCGTGTAGGGGCGGGTCGGGTTCGTCGAGCTGGGCAGCACATGGGACTCGGAGACGACGGTCATGATGTCGGGCGCGTGCCCGCCCCCCGCGCCCTCGGTGTGGTAGGCGTGGATACCCCGTCCGGCGATCGCGGCGAGCGTGTCGCCGACGAACCCCGCCTCGTTGAGGGTGTCCGTGTGAATGGCGACCTGGATGCCGGTCCGGTCGGCGACGGTCAGCGAGGCGTCGATGACGGCCGGGGTCGACCCCCAGTCCTCGTGCAGCTTCAGGCCCAGCGCCCCGCCCCGGATCTGCGACAGCATCGCGTCCTGCGAGACGGTGTTGCCCTTGCCGAGGAAGCCGATGTTCAGCGGGTACTGCTCCATCGCCTCCAGCATCCGGGCGAGGTGCCAGGGGCCGGGCGTCACGGTGGTCGCCTTCGAGCCCTCGGCGGGACCGGTGCCCCCGCCGACCAGGGTGGTGACGCCCGAGGCCAGAGCCTCGTCGGCGATCTGGGGACAGATGAAGTGGACGTGCGCGTCGACCGCGCCGGCCGTCAGGATCCGCCCGTTGCCGGCGATGATCTCGGTCTCGGGGCCGATCACCAGGTCCGGGTGGACGCCGTCCATGGTGTCGGGGTTGCCGGCCTTGCCGATGCCGGTGATCCGACCGTCGCGGATGCCGACGTCGGCCTTCACCACGCCCCAGTGGTCGACGACCACGGCGCCGGTGACGACCGTGTCGGGCGTGCCGTCGGCCCGGGTGGCCCGCGACTGGCCCATCGACTCGCGGACGACCTTGCCGCCGCCGAACACCGCCTCCTCGCCGGCGAGCCCGGGGCCGCCGCAGCGATCCTCCTCGATCTCGATCAGCAGGTCGGTGTCGGCGAGCCGGATGCGGTCGCCGGTCGTGGGGCCGAACAGGTCGGCGTACGCGGGACGCGAGATCTCAGGCATCGAGGGCACCTCCGGTCTCGCCGCGCAGCCCGGGCACGACACGGGCCCCGGCGAGGGGGACGAGTTCGACGTCGACGGGGATGCCGGGCTCGAAGCGGACCGCGGTGCCCGCGGCGACGTTCAGCCGCTTGCCGCGGGCGGCCGCGCGGTCGAACCGCAGGCCGGGGTTGGCCTCGGCGAAGTGGTAGTGGGAGCCGACCTGGACCGGCCGGTCGGCGGCGTTGAGCACGGTGAGCCGGGTGACCTCGCGGCCCTCGTTGTAGACGATCGCGTCCTCGGCGAAGAGGATCTCTCCGGGAATCACGGCGGCCTCCCCCGTCAGACGATCGGGTCGTGGACGGTGACGAGCTTGGTGCCGTCGGGGAACGTGGCCTCGACCTGGACGTCGTGGATCATCTCGGGGATGCCCTCCATGACGTCGTCGCGGGTCAGCAGCTTGCGACCGGAGGACATGAGCTCGGCGACGGTGCGGCCGTCCCGCGCGCCCTCCAGGATGTGCGACGTGATCAGGGCCACCGCCTCGGGGTGGTTGAGCCGCAGACCGCGGGCGCGGCGCTTCTCGGCGACGTCGGCCGCCACGTGGATCAGCAGCCTCTCCTGCTCGTGCGGGGTCAGTTGCACGTCCCACCTCACATCCTCGCTCCGGGCCGTGCGGGGCCCGGTTGTCGCGGCCAACGGGGAAAGCCCCTGGTGGCATGGATCGGCAGGCTAGTTGGACCGCATTTCGAGCAAGTTAACCCAGCTGTGATCGTTCGGCGGCCCGCCGCCGACGCCGACACGCTCCCCGGCCCGCGCCGGGGTCCGCCCGCCGCCACCCCGCTCACCCCGCTCCTCGACCCCGCCACCGAGCCCGGCCCGAGACTCCCCGCCGGGGCCCGCCTCCGCTACGAGACCGGCCCGCCGCCGCCGTCGAGACCGTGCCCCGTATACGGCGCGCCCGCAGGAGCGGCGGGCGCCGCCTCGGCCGCCCTCGCCGGCGGCGGCGGCGAGCCGGCGCGCGGCCGGTGGCCGCCATGCTCAGCCGGGCGGCGCGGTCACGAGGGGTTCGGGCCCCGGTACTCCGCCGCGACGCCGAACCGGTGCTGTTCGCGGGGAGCGGAGGCGACCTCGCGCACGGCGGCGACCGAGCTGATCACCGGCTGCTCCGCGGGCCGGTCGAGTTCGTCGAGTCGCTCCAGGTCGGCGGCGGAGACGAGGGCGACGAGGGGTTTGCCGTGCCGGGTCACGACGACGCGCTCACCGCCGTACACGACGCGGTTGATCAGGTCGGCGAGTTCAGCCCTGGCTTGCGTCACCGGAATCTCGTAGGCCATGGCACCATTCTAACGTCACGTACGTCCTGTACATTTTTTACAGATGCGCCAGCCGCGCCAGACGCACAAGGAGGGGCACCATGCACCGACCGCGACCGTCCGCCCGTCACGTCCTCCCCGAGTTCACCGAACGCACCAGCTCCGGGCGCCGGACGATGGATCCGTACGCGAAGCTGCTGGAGGAGCGGATCGTCTTCCTGGGCGCGCCGGTGGACGACATCTCGGCGCACGACGTGACGGCCCAGTTCATGTACCTGGAGCACAAGGACCCGGACCGGGACATCGCGCTGTACATCAATTCCCCCGGCGGCTCGTTCAGCGCGATGACGGCGCTCTACGACACGATCCGGTTCGTCACCTGCGACGTGTCGACGACCTGCCTGGGACGGGCGGACTCGTCCGCCGCGGTCCTGCTGGCGGCGGGCGCGCCGGGCAAGCGGTTCGCACTGCCGGGCGCACGGATGACGACCCGCCAGCCGGCGCTGCCCGAGCCCGTCGAGGGCCGGGCGAGCGACCTCGCGATCCAGGCCGACGAGCTGGCGCGCACCCGGGCCGCCTTGGAGGACATGCTGGTCCGGCACACCGGTCGGACGCCGGAGCAGGTCACCGCGGACATCGAGCGGGATCTGTTCCTGTCCGCCCAGGACGCCGTCGCGTACGGCCTGGTGGACGGGATCATCCCCAGCCGCAAGGCCTCGGCCGGCTCCCCGGGCCGGGGGTGAGCCGCCGATGGTGCCCGAGCTGCCGCCGCTGCCCGCCCTGACGCGCGCCGAGGCCGAGTTGATCGACGGCTACCTGGACGTGGTCGACCTGCTCGGCCGCATCAACCCCGCCCACCACGGGGACACCTACCGGGGCCTGCGCGCCGCGCAGGCGCTGGTGGCCAAGGCGACGGCCCTGCGAGACGCGCTGACGCTGATGCACCAACGGGGTGAAAACGAGCTGCACGCGCCGACGCTCGCGCGGGCGCTGCGCGTTCTGGACGGAGAGCGCCGCACGGCGCGCGTCACACTGCCCCCGCTCTCCGACAGTTGACCCGACCCGACAGGATCCGACCCGATCCGATCCGATCCACCTCCGGTCCGGACGATGCGCGGCTGGGACGCGACGACCGGACCGGAGTCGAAACGACCCAGAAGGCGTACCCCCGTTCGGCAGAACGTCTACTGTTCCCACAGACACCCACAAGTTGCGCAAAAGAGTGTCCATCGAGCGAATCGGCCGGCGTCACCGCTGGTGAGAGCCCCTGCGGCACCCCCGCATCTGATCATCCATCAGAGTGTTCACCCGAACAGGTGAGTGGTGAGTAACCCCACAAATCCCCGGTTCCGTTGGGATTTTCGGACATCGGTGAGCCAAGATCCCTGACTGACGACAAGCCCCCGCCACAGAGGCGGGGCGGTCCGGGCGGACGCCGAGTCCTGCCGCCGCCCGGATGACCGGTCGACAGAAGTGCATCGGCAGGAGTGGAGGACCCAAGCACGACGGGTCGCCGGCACGATCGGCTCCGCGAGGAGTCGCCGGGTCGAGCAGCCCTTGGGGTGAAGCCGCAACCGCGGCCGGGCAACTTCGCCAGCCCGAATCCGACAGGTCATCCTTCACAGGCGGCTGACGAAGGGTTGCGCATGACTGCGCTCAATCGTGTCCCGTCGCTCATGGTCCGGGCCGGTACGGCCTCGGCCTTCGCCATCGCCGCCGTGGGCGGCTCGGTCGTGGTCCCGGGGCTCGCCTCGGACGCCGCGGCCGCCACACCGGCGACGAAGGCACTGCAGATCGCGGCCTCCAAGAAGGGAGCCCCGTACCGGTACGGGGCCACCGGACCGAAGAGGTTCGACTGCTCGGGGCTCACGCTGTACTCGTACAAGAAGGCCGGCAAGAGCCTGCCGAGGACGGCGGCCCAGCAGTACAACAAGACCAAGCACGTCTCGGCGTCCAGCCGCAAGGCGGGCGACCTGGTCTTCTTCCACTCGGGATCGAGCGTCTACCACGTGGGGATCTACGCGGGCAAGGGCAAGATCTGGCACTCGCCGAAGACCGGCGACGTGGTGAAGCTGCAGAAGATCTGGACCAAGAGCGTCTGGTACGGCCGGGTGCGCTGAGCCATCGGCCCCCTGAGCCTCCCGGGGCGGCGCACGGCGTCCTGACGCGCCGTCATCGCCCCGGGGTCTCGCCGTCCGCCGGAGCCGTCAGCGCTCCGGCCACCGGCTCCACCGCCGGTACGGCCCACGGCAGCTCGACGGTGACCGTCTTGCCGCCCTCCCGGGTGGGCCGCACCCGGAGCCTGCCGCCGCGCTCCGCGGTCAGCCAGCGAATGATCACCATGCCTCGGCCGTTGTCCTGCTGGACGGCGGCCGGCAGCCGTCTGGGGAAGCGCGGGTGACTGTCGGTGACACCGACGCGCAGGTGTTCGTCACGGTCGAGGACGAGGTCCACCGTGAAGGCGGGTGACTGCCCGAAGGTGTGCTGTACGGCGTTGGTGGCGAGTTCCGAGACGATCAGCCGGACGGTTTCGGCCGCCTCCGTCTCCGCCGGCAGGCCCCATTCGCCGAGGGTGTCGACGACGAATCCGCGGGCCGTGGAGACCGAGGCGGGCTCGCTCGGCAGAGTGATGGATGCTTCCAGGTGATCCGCCATGGCGAGGTCGTCCCTTTCCCACGGGACCGGGGTCCGACACGGTGCGTGTGGTTCGAGTACGGTCCCGGACTGGTGCTTCTTCGCCAGACTGCCATTACCGCGTCGGTCACGGGTGGCGATCCACCGAGTTCTGCATATATCTGTCGCTCGATGCGGTGAACTCTGCCCTGGCGGAGCGTAGGTGGCCGACACGTCAGGAGTGGAGGAGCCCGTGCAGCACGGACCCGTGGTGCGCCGCCGGAAACTGGGCGCGGAACTGCGCGGTTTACGCGCTCGGGCGGGTCTCACCAGTGGTGAGGTGGCCCGGCGCGTGGGCTGGCACCAGTCCAAGGTGAGCCGCATCGAGACCGGCACCAGTGGATCGAAACCGGCCGATGTGCGGTTACTGCTCGACGCCTACGGGGTGACCGATGAGCGGCTGCGGGAGCTGATGCTGGCACTGGCGGGCGCCGACGGCGGCGGCCGGGACCACTGGTGGCACGCCTATCGCGGGGTGCTGCCGCCCGCGTACCGGGACTTCATCAGCCTCGAGGCGCAGGCGAGCGCGATGCGCACGTTGGAGACGAGCGTGGTGCCGGGCCTGTTGCAGACGCCCGAGTACGCGCGTGCGGTGACCAGCGCGGCCGTGGGGGGAGTCGAGGACGAGCAGCTCGACACGCTGGTCGAGGTGCGGCTGGCCCGGCAGGACGTGCTGCGCGCACAGCCGCCTCTGGAGCTGAACGCGGTGCTGGACGAGGCCGTGCTGCGGCGGGAGGTCGGCGGGCCGGAGGTGATGACGCGCCAGCTCGGCCGGCTGGTGGAGGCCGCCCGGCTGCCCCAGGTGCGACTGCAGGTTCTGCCCTTCGCGGCCGGGGCGCATATCGGGGTAACCGGCCCTTTCGTTATCTTCTCATTTGCGCGCACTTCTGATCTGGACGTGGTTGTTATCGACCACTTGACGAGTAGCCTCTATCTCGAACGGAAAGAAGACCTCCGGGCCTATACCGAGGCCTTCAACGCCCTCCGGGCGCACGCCCTTTCCCCCGGGGACTCATCGGAATACATCGCCGCGATAGCCGACGGCGCGTAAGGAGGCACCATGTCCGCAGTATCGCGGAACGTACCTTCCAGTACCGATTCCGCCCGTCTCCCACAGGTGCGGTGGCTGCGCAGCAGCTACAGCACGGGAGCGAACAACTGCGTCGAGACCGCCCGCCCGGCCTCCGGCCCCTGGGCCGGCCTGCTCGCCGTGCGCGACTCCAAGAACCCCTCCGGTCCCGCCCTGCTCTTCTCCGCCGAGAGCTGGACGGGCTTCACGGCCGCGTTGCGCTGAGCGCGGCGACGCAGCCGTCCCCTTCCCGTCAGCAGCCGTCCACGGCCGTGTCACGCCGACTCATGGGCGTGTCCCGCCGATCACCCGAACAGCGCGTTCCAGCTCCGTCCCCGTGAGGTCGGCCCGGGCGGTCAGTCTGAGCCGTGAGATGCCGTCGGGCACGGAGGGAGGACGGAAGCACCCCACGGCCAGACCTGCCGACCGGCAGTCCGCCGCCCATCGCACGGCCTCCTCCGGGGACGGCGCCCGCACGGAGACGACCGCGGCGTCGGGGCGTACCGCCTCCAGACCCGCGGCCGTCAGACGGGCGTACAGCTCGCCGGCCACCGCGCGCGCGGCCGCCGCGCGCTCCGGCTCGCGCCGCAGCAGGCGCAGGGCGGCCAGCGCCGCGCCGGCCGCGGCCGGCGCCAGGCCGGTGTCGAAGATGAACGTGCGCGCCGCGTTCACCAGGTGGTCGATCACGCGCGCGGAACCCAGCACCGCGCCGCCCTGGCTGCCGAGGGACTTGGACAGCGTGACCGTGACGACCACGTCGTCCGCGCCCGCCAGGCCCGCCGCGTACGGCGCGCCCTGCCCGCCCTCCCCGAGCACGCCGAGCCCGTGGGCGTCGTCCACCACCAGGCCCGCGCCGTGCTCCCGGCAGGCGGCCGCGAGGGGGGCCAGCGGCGCGGCGTCGCCGTCGACCGAGAAGACCGTGTCGGAGACGGCCACAGCCGGTCCGCCGTGGGTGCCCAGCGCCTTGCGGACGGCGTCCGGGTCGGCGTGCGCGACGACCTGGACGGCGCCCCGGGCCAGCCGGCACCCGTCGATGAGCGAGGCGTGGTTGCCCGCGTCGGAGACGATCAGCGAGCCGTGCGGGGCCAGCGCGGTCACCGCGGCGAGGTTGGCCGCGTACCCGGAGGAGAAGACGAGGGCCGCCTCGAACCCGCAGTGCTCGGCGAGTTCCCGCTCCAGCTCGGCGTGCAGCTCGGTGGTGCCGGTGACGAGCCGGGAGCCGGTCGCGCCGCCGCCCCAGGTCCGGGCGGCCGCCGCGGCCCCCTCCACCACCTCGGGATGACGGGCCAGACCCAGGTAGTCGTTGCTCGCGAGATCCAGCAGCGGCGAATCGGCCGGACGGGGCCGCAGCGTCCGCACGAGTCCGGCCCGGCGGCGCAGTTCCGCCTGTTCGTCGATCCAGCCGAACGCCATGGGTCCTCCGGGGCTTTTGTAGGTAGCGGACAGACACTAGCGGCAGCGATCGCTGCCTTCGGTGTGGCGATACCCACACGTCGAAGCGGGTGTGTTGTGCGATCCCTACCTTGGCCCGGAGCGGGTCCGTAGGACAGGATCGGCTCTCATGGACCTGCTGAACACGCTGGTGGACAAGGGGCTTCGGCGCGAGCTGCCGACCCGCGAGGAAGCTCTGGCCGTCCTGGCCACCTCCGACGACGACATGCTGGACGTGGTGGCCGCGGCCGGGAAGGTGCGCCGGCACTGGTTCGGGCGCCGGGTGAAGCTCAACTACCTGGTGAACCTGAAGTCGGGGCTGTGCCCCGAGGACTGCTCCTACTGCTCCCAGCGGCTCGGCTCCACGGCCGGGATCCTGAAGTACACGTGGCTCAAGCCCGACGAGGCCTCCCGGGCCGCGGCGGCCGGCCTCGCGGGTGGCGCCAAGCGCGTCTGCCTGGTGGCGTCCGGACGCGGCCCCACGGACCGGGACGTCGACCGGGTGGCCGGCACCATCAAGGCCATCAAGGAGCAGAACGAGGGCGTCGAGGTGTGCGCCTGTCTGGGCCTGCTCTCCGACGGACAGGCCGAGCGGCTGCGCGAGGCGGGCGCCGACGCCTACAACCACAACCTCAACACGTCCGAGTCGACGTACGGGGACATCACGACCACCCACACCTACGCCGACCGGGTGGACACGGTCGCCAAGGCGCACGCGGCGGGCCTGTCGGCCTGCTCGGGCCTGATCGCCGGCATGGGCGAGTCCGACGAGGACCTGGTGGACGTCGTCTACTCGCTGCGCGAGCTGGACCCGGACTCGGTCCCGGTCAACTTCCTCATCCCGGTCGAGGGCACCCCGCTGGCCAAGGAGTGGAACCTGACCCCGCAGCGCTGCCTGCGGATCCTGGCCATGGTCCGGTTCGTGTGCCCGGACGTCGAGGTGCGCGTCGCGGGCGGCCGCGAGGTGCATCTGCGCACCCTGCAGCCGCTCGCCCTGCACCTGGCCAACTCGATCTTCCTCGGCGACTACCTCACCACCGAGGGCCAGGCCGGCAAGGCCGACCTCGAGATGATCGCGGACGCCGGGTTCGAGGTGGAGGGCGCGGAGCAGGTCACGCTCCCCGAGCACCGGGCGGCGACGGCGGGCGCGGGCTGCGGATCCCACCAGGGCGCCGGCTGCGGCTCGCCGGAGTCCGCCGGGTGCGGCTCGCACGAGGGCTCGGGCTGCGACGCGCACGAGGGCGGCGGCGTCTGTGGATCGGCCCCGGCGGCCGGGCCCGCTCCCGCGCAGGCGGTCGCCGCGTCGGCGGCCGCGGGCGAGGTACGCACCGATCTGGTCGCCGTGCGCCGCCGTGGCGCCGGTACCGATCTCGCGCCCAATGCCTGAGCCGGCGCCGCTCGGCGTGCCCGAGCTGCTGGACCTCGACCGCCGACACGTGTGGCATCCGTACGGTCCGATGCCCGGTCGGGTGGATCCGATCGTCGTGGAGTCGGCGAGCGGGGTCCGGCTGCGGACGGCGGACGGTTCCGGCGAGCTGGTCGACGGCATGGCGTCCTGGTGGTCGGCGATCCACGGCTACAACCACCCGGTGCTCAACGAGGCCGTGCGCGAGCAGCTGGGGCGGATGAGCCATGTGATGTTCGGCGGGCTCACCCATGAGCCCGCCGTGCGGCTGGCGAAGCTCCTCGTCGACATGTCGCCCGACGGGCTCGAGCACGTCTTCCTCGCCGACTCCGGATCGGTGTCGGTCGAAGTCGCGGTGAAGATGTGCCTGCAGTACTGGCGTTCGCTGGGCCGTCCGGGCAAGCAGCGGCTGCTGACCTGGCGCGGCGGCTATCACGGCGACACCTGGCAGCCGATGTCCGTGTGCGATCCCGACGGCGGGATGCACGACCTGTGGACCGGCGTCCTCCCCCGCCAGGTGTTCGTCGACGCGCCGCCGGCCGAGTTCGACGAGGCCTACGCCCAGACGCTGCGCACGGCGATCGAGCGGCACGCCGACGAACTCGCGGCGGTGATCGTGGAGCCGGTCGTGCAGGGCGCGGGCGGGATGCGGTTCCACTCCCCGGGATATCTGCGGGTCCTGCGCGAGGCGTGCGACGCGTACGGCGTGCTGCTGGTGTTCGACGAGATCGCGACCGGCTTCGGCCGCACGGGCGCGCTGTTCGCCGCGGAGCACGCCTCCGTCACGCCGGACGTGATGTGCGTCGGCAAGGCGCTGACCGGGGGCTATCTGACCATGGCGGCGGCCCTGTGCACGTCCGGGGTGGCCGAGGGGATCTCCCGGGGCGAGGTGCCGGTGCTGGCGCACGGGCCGACGTTCATGGGCAACCCGCTCGCCGCGGCCGTCGCCTGCGCCTCGATCGAGCTGTTGCTCGGCCAGGACTGGCTCGCGGAGGTCAAGCGGATCGAGACCGGACTGCGCGACGGGCTGGCCCCGGCGCGGGAGCTGCCGGGGGTGCGGGACGTACGCGTCCTCGGCGCCATCGGCGTCGTCCAGCTCGACCACGCCGTGGACATGAAGGCCGCCACGGACGCCGCCGTGCGCGAGGGCGTCTGGCTGCGGCCGTTCCGCGACCTGGTCTACACGATGCCCCCCTACGTCACCGGTGACGTGGACGTGGCACGGATCGCGCGCGCGGTGTGCGCCGCGGCGCGGGAGGGATGAGCATGCCGATCCTGGTGATCACGGGGACGGGCACGGAGGTCGGCAAGACCGTCACGACCGCCGCGGTGGCCGCCTCCGCGCTGGTCGCGGGCCGGTCCGTGGCCGTGCTGAAGGCCGCCCAGACGGGCGTACGGCCGGACGAGCGCGGGGACGCCGACGAGGTCGCACGGCTCGCCGGACCGCTCACCACGGCCGAACTCGCGCGCTACCCCGAGCCGTTGGCTCCGGGGACCGCGGCGCGGCGGGCGGGCCTGCCGCCGGTGCGGCCGCAGGACGTGGCGGAGGCGGCGCAGAAGCTGGCCGCCGAGCACGACCTGGTGCTGGTCGAGGGGGCGGGCGGCCTGCTCGTGCGGTTCGACGAGGCGGGCGGCACGCTGGCCGACGCGGCGCAGTCGCTGCGGGCGCCGGTGCTGGTCGTGGCCTCGGCCGGACTGGGCACGCTGAACACGACCGAACTGACGGCCCGTGAACTGCGGTCCCGGGGGCTGGAGTTGCTGGGCGTGGTCATCGGCAGCTGGCCCGACTCCCCCGACCTGGCGTCCCGTTGCAACGTCACGGATCTGCCCGAGGTGGCCGGGGCCCCGCTGCTGGGGGCGCTGCCCGCCGGGTCCGGCGCGCTGTCCCCGGCCGACTTCCGCGTCGCGGCCAGGACCTGGCTCGCGCCGCGGCTGGACGGGACGTGGGAGGCGGAGGCGTTCCGCGAGCGGACGGGCTCGGGCGGCTAGGATCCGCGCCGCGGGCGGCATCGGCGGGGGGCGTCGGCGGGCGGGAGCGGCGGGCGGCGTCGGCGGGGGGCGTCGGCGGGCGGGAGCGGGCCGTCACGGCTGCTCCCCGTCCGCCAGCAGGCGCACCAGGTCGATGCGGGAGCGGATGCCCAGCCGGGTGAACACGCCTCGCAGGTGATGGTCGATGGTGCGCGGGCTCAGGGCCAGGCGGGCGGCGATCTCGCGGTTGGTGGCGCCGTCGGCGGCCATCCTGGCGATGAGCAGTTGCTGCGCGGTCAGGTGGGTCGTCGGGCGTTCGCCTCCGCGCGTCGACGCGCCCGGGGCGCCGAGCGCGCGCAGTTCGGCGCGGGCCCCCTGCGCGCAGTGCGGGGCGCCGAAGGACTCGAAGGCCTGCAGGGCGCTGTGCAGCCGGTCGCGGGCCTCCGCGCGGCGGCGCAGTCTGCGCAGAGCGCTGCCGAACAGCAGTTCCGTGCGGGCCCGTTCGAAGGCGCGGTCGCCGTCCGCGTGGAGGTCGAGGGCGGCGCCGTAGTGCTGGAGGGCCTCGGCGCCCGGGGTCAGCAGGGCCCGGCACCGGGCGCTGAGGGCGAGGTCGTCGGGGCTGCCCACGGCACGGGCCCAGCGGTCGTAGTCGGCGTGCGCGGTGTGGGCGACGCGGGTGTAGCCGGTGCGCACGGCCGCCTCCACGTAGTGCGGGGTGGCGAGGTGGCGGACGGCCCGGTGGCCGTGGCCGGGGCCGGAAGCGGCGAGGGCGCGCAGTTTCGTCGCGGCGGCGTCGTAGCGGCCGTTGCCGAGGTCGAGGAAGGCGAGCGCCCACTGCGCCAGGGCGGCGGGCAGGCCCAGCCCGTGGGCGAGGGCGTACGAGCGGGCGGTCGCGGCCCGTTCCCGGCACAGCTCGCCGTCGCCGGTGAGGGCGGCGAACATCGCGAGGGCCGCCTGCAGATGACACGCGCCGTTGTCCTGTCCGGTGGCGTACGCCTGCCGCAGGGCGTCCAGGGCGGCGGCCTCGGCGGCGTGCGGGCGGCCGGTCCAGAAGTCGGCGTAGGCGCGGAACTCCATGGCCTGGGACACGAGGACGGTGACGCCCCGGGCGCGGGCGGCGGCGGCCGCCCGGACGGCGGCGGTGGCGGCCCGCGTGTGGTCCCCGAGCATCAGGGCGGCGATGCCCGAGTGGATCAGCAGGGTGGGGTCGCCGCCCGGCCCGCACCGTCCGGCGGTCGCCTCCAGCAGGTCGCGGGCGTCCTCGTACCTCCCGTCGACGGCTGCGGCGAGCCCGCCGAGCACACCGGGCGGATCGATCCCCGCCTCCCGTGCCGCCAGCACCGCTTCATGGCATCGTCGCAGATCACCGGTGTAGACGGCGGCTTCGGCGGCTCGCGCGAGAAGGTGGCCGGCGGCCTCGGTCGAGGCGGAGGCCGCCACTGCGGCGGAAGCACCGACGCGGGCCTGCGTCCCGGCGTCCGCAGCGGTCCCGCCCGGGACCCGCGACGCGCTTCCGGGGCCTGCGGGCTCGCCGCTGCCGACTCCGGCGCCACGACCGACGCGAGGCCCGAACCCGTCCGCCGCCGGGCCGGCGCACTCGGACGGCGCGCCGGCCCCGTCGCCGGCCGAGGACACGACCTCGCTCGTGGGCCGGGGCCCAGCGGCGGGGGCGAGGGTGGCCCGGGCGGTGCGGGGGGTCGCCGCTCGGGCGGGCGTGGTGCGGGGGGTCGCCGCTCGGGCGGCGCCGGCCAGGAGCGCGTCGAACGCCTCCCCCGCGTGGCCCGTGCGCAGGGCGAGGACGCCGGTGACGGCGTCGGCGTCCGTGCGGGCGGCCAGGGCGCGGGACCGGTCGCCCTCCCCGGCGAGCCAGGCGTCGGCCGCCGCGTGGCCGAGCAGCCGGGACCGTTCGCGCGGGTCGGTGGACAGCGCGGCGGCGCGTTCGGCGAGGGCGCAGGCGAACGCCGGGTCGCCCGCCGCCCGGGCCCGGGCGGCGGCGGCCGTCAGCTCCGCGGCGAGCCGGCCGCGCGGGCCGCGCGCGCCCGCGCCCCGGGGCCCGGCCCGCCCCGGGCTCTCCCCCCGCCCCTGCCGGACGCGGGCGAGCAGCCGGT